>SEBM01000764.1 GCA_004296145.1 Flavobacterium sp. | reverse complement strand
TTTTTAATTGCCTGTCTTAATAACCCGAAAAGGCTCATATAAATATTGGCGACAAAAACCAGTGCAAATCCTGCGATTATGTAACCTCTCCAGTCGTTTAGCAACAGTTTATAATCACAAAGGATAATAAAAAAAATGGTTATATAATGGCTGAAACAATATTCGCAGGTAAACAGGTAAAAAAACTTTCTTGTCAATATAAACCTGCCATTTTGGGAGCGCTTGACACACCATTCGTGAGGTTCCCTAAAAATCTCTTCATGCGTAACAGTCCAACTTATACACGAGATTGGAATTGCTAATATAAACAGCCAGATAATTTGAATTGATATATCCATAAAAGGTGTTATTTTAAAATAAATGTTTTGATTATTAGTTCTTTAATTAAAAATACAACAATCTTCTTTTAGTTTTAAATTTCAACAAAAAAACAGCCGCAAGTTTTTAAATCCTTAACGGCTGTCCTATCCACAACTTACTAATCTTTATTCTCTCGGATGATTTTCAGGAAAATGCTCATCGGCTTCTTCCAGGTCTTCGCTATTGTCATGATCATCAAAATCTTCGTCATCGAGATCATCTTCGTCATCAAAATCACGATCAAAATCTTCGTCATCATCATTTGTAATGGCGTCATCTTCGTTTACGACTCTTTCCTCGTTTGGAATATTTTCTGCTCTGATATCATTGTTTTTTGCAAAATCAATTTCCGGATCTTTCTGATCCTGAATAAATTCTTCCTGATATTCATACGGATCTGCATCGCGTGCATAATTATCATTGTCTACAGGTGTATTCTGTTCGTAATAATCAGGATCGCTTTCTCCAAATTCAGGTTGATCTTGTTTTTTAAAATCTTGTTTGTATTGGTCTTCGTTAGAATGATTTCCGTCAATAAGAGTATTTTGTTCTATATAATCAGGATTGTTCTGACCATAATCCGGGTTTTGGTACTTTTCCATAATGCTTATTTTTTTAGTTTTCTTTTATAAATGAATGCTGCTTTTAATAGAGGCATTCACTATTTGTTGTTATCCAGATCACCATCTTTTTCTATATGATCGATGTTGTTTTGATTAAAATTATCATCAAGATCGTTTGGCTGATCGTTAATAACATTCCCGTCTTTGTTTATGACGGTTTCCTCATTCGGGATATTTTCGTTTCTGTTATAATCATTGGTTTCATGATTGACATCGTTAAGATCATCTTCTTTATACTGCATGTCATCATCGTTTTCAGTATTATATTGATCGTTATCAAATAAATTTTCTACAGAAGCATCTCTTTTTTTGTCTGAGACATCAGCTTCATCATGGTGAAAATTACGCTCAACCTGACCATAATTTTTATTGTTGTCATTTTTCATAACTATAATTTTAAGTTGACTATTTAGCTGTTTTCAGATATTAAATTAAAATCTGTCTTACAAATTTAATTTCAGAGGACGCATTTTTCATTACATAAAATTGGATTCAGATTCTATAATTAACAGTTTTAGAAAGTTTCTTTTAAATTTTAAGAAATCAATAAATCGAATTTTTGCTTTATGGAAAGAAAGTTTTAAAATGTTAAATTTTAGTATTGAAAATCAAAGATTTAAATATTGTAATC
>SEBM01000763.1 GCA_004296145.1 Flavobacterium sp. | reverse complement strand
CCAATGGGATGGATCAAAGATTACAGGGCTGGGTAAACCTGCTTTGGTTGCCAGTAGCAATTCTATTTTTAATTGCAGACAGAATTTGCGTGAAGAAATTTGGAACAGCGGCGGTAAATAAAATTGAGTTTTATATTTTAAGTATTTTGGTTTTACTCTTTATAGGTAACTGGATTAGACTTCGGTTTCAAATATGAAAAATGGAACTAAATGACATTCAATTTATCATTTATATGCTCTTGCGAAAGGCAGGAAAAGACTGGCTTAACAAAGCGGAATTTGAATGAAAAAGGTAGAAGAAATAGTTAACATCAAATTTAAAGAAAGCCATATTATCATCAGCATTACTTTATGTATTTTGGGCTTGGCATTTGCTATATGGATAATAATCCATTCCTATTTACCTGTAAAAATAATTGCATTTGCATGGATTATGATTATAGCATTTATTCTTTTAGAAAGAATGTTGCAGTTTTTAAAAAGTCGAAAAGGAATTCCTGCAATAAAATTAAATGAAAAAGGGATAATGAACAATTCTGTTTTGAAAGCCACCTTTATTCCATGGAATGAAATTAAAGAGTTTCAAACAAGTCTTTACAGAACTCAAACCATTTTTATAAATGTTAATGATACTACTAAATACAAAACCATAAAAGGTAAAAGATTGGGATCTATGATTGGCTATGTTAATGATTTAATTAGTTTGAAACCCTATTTATTATGGATAGACATAGAAATTTTAGACATCAAAAAAGATGAGCTAATGGCTTCCTTAAAAAAACACAAAAATTAATAGAGTTGCTTAAGAAAGTAATTATGTGACAATGAATATCTTATTTAAAATAACTCGGATATTACTGATGCTATTTTGCCAATGTGATGCAAATAATAATCAAAAGGAATTGACTTTAAAGAAAAAAAAATTAAAGAAAAACAAATTCCACTACCAGAAAAAAGCACTCGCATAAAAGACATTTATGTAAGATCTAGAATGGCTAATAAAAAAAAGAACATAAGCAATTACGCTATCTCTTTTTTGCCAATGGCGGCATAACCGGTTTTACAATGACAATACCTACACAGGATGTCCCAGGTGCGATTTCTGTAAAAGTAACATCCTAAATATGTATAGTGCTGCAGTTGGTGGAACTTATGTTATACAACATGATGGCAGTCTTTTGTTGAATAATGGGAATATGGAGAGGCTGACAACAGAAAGTAATACTGGCTCCCGGGCACTAATAAATTACAATCGGCACATCAAGCCGCCTCAATATTAATTCGTTCTGATAGTGGTTTTAGATTAGTTATAAAATGGACAAAAACAAAGTACTAGAATATGAATTTATTGAGCCAACATACTATTGGACATTATTCGTTTTTATACCCCTATTATGTTTTTTGACCTTGGTTGAACTTTTTTTGATTAAGATTTCAATTGTAGACTTCAGGGCAATTTTTATCGCATTAGTTTTTGGCATATACTTATTATTTGTTTGCAGAACATTTTGCTGGACTTTATTTGGGAGAGAACAAATTAAAATTACTGCAAATAGCTTACTAATTTTTAAATCAGGGACTTTTTTAGTTAGACCACAAGAATATAGTTATACAA
>SEBM01000762.1 GCA_004296145.1 Flavobacterium sp. | reverse complement strand
AATTATATGGTTTCAAAAATAACGTTATGAAAAAATCCTTCTTAGTTATAAGTTCTATAGTTTTATTAGCATGTCAGCAGCAATCCGGTTCTGATATAAAAGAATTGTATTCACTCCCAAAAAAATTAAAAGAGGTTTCGGGAATAACTTATTTTCCGGAAACAAATACTATTTATACTTTGGAAGACAGCGGTAACAAAAATGCTGTTTATGCTATAAATTCTAAAGGGAAACTAGAAAAAACAATTACAATTGCAAATGCAACAAATGTAGACTGGGAAGATATTACAAAAGATAAAACTGGTAATATTTATATAGGCGATTTTGGAAATAACGATAACGAAAGAAAAGATTTGTGTATTTATAAAGTTGCCAAAAATCAATTAAATCAGGAAACTGCCAAAGCAGAATATAAAATTTCATTTTCTTATCCGGAACAAAAAGAATTTCCTCCCAAGAAAAAAGAAATGTTTTTTGACGTAGAAGGCTTTTTTGAGCAGGGAGGTTATTTTTATCTTTTCACCAAAAACAGAAGCAAAGGTTTTGACGGAACAGCTTTTATTTATAAAATTAAAAATGCGGCCGGAACTCAAAAAGCAGTTAAAATAGGAGAAATTAAAACTTGTAATAATTATAATCATTGTGTGTTAACAAGTGCCACAATAAGTCCTGACGGAAAAAAAGTAGCTTTGTTAAGTCATGACAAAGTTGTTTTATTAAAAGGTTACAAAGGAGATCAATTCCACAAAGGAACACAAACCGAAATCAGTCTGAACCACTTTTCACAAAAAGAAGCAATGGTTTTCAAAGACAATAATACTTTACTTATTGCCGACGAAAAAACAAACAAAATAGGAGGGAAGATGTATGAGTTTAAGCTGTAGAGGTTCTAAGTCACTAAGGTTCTGAGGTACTAAGAAAAAAACTTAGAAACTCAGAACCTTAGTCCCTTAGCAGCTTTTTTAAAAACTATATGCTGCTCCAAAAATTACTCTTCCAACTTCATCCGGAGATTTGAAATAAGAAATTCTTGCCGTTATTACATTTATTGCGTTTAACCAAAGTCCGCCGCCATAATCCTGATGCCATTTTCTTGAGTCTTCACCGTCAAGCCAGATTCTTCCGTAATCAAAACCACCAAGAATTCCATATGTAAACGGAGCGATCGTTTTTCTGATTTTACCAATACTTAAACGCAGGTCAGAACTTTGAGAGAAATAAGAACTACCTAAAAAGCGTTCATTTCTATAACCTCTCAAATCGGTATCTCCGCCTAAAGTTGCACCCTGATAAAACTCATAATTATTATTCAAAATAGCTTTTCCTTTTAGATAAGTTGCCAAAACCAATTTTCCGTTGTGGTCAATTTTATGAGTAAATCCTAAAATACTTTCTAAGGTTGGGAAATTTTTCTGAGTATCATCCAGATTTGTTGTCCAGGTTCCGGCAATCATAAAATAGATTCCTAAAGTCGGTTTTGCAGCAAAATCAGAATTTTTAAACAGATAAGCACTAAGCTGGCTTGAAAGTATGGGAGCGAGTAGCACAATTGCAAATATGCTTAAGAATAACAAGCTCTGTATACGTTTGCTTTTGAAGCCAGGCATCAATATAC
>SEBM01000761.1 GCA_004296145.1 Flavobacterium sp. | reverse complement strand
CCTTTTTCTAAATAAAATTCAGAAAAATTAGCCTGACGTTCCTGAAGGCTTTTGTTAGGAAACAATTCACATTGCAAATCTACAACGCGGTCCAACTGATCTTTTAATTTTCTTTTTTGTGCTTTTAACAAACGTTTCTCAAGATTTTCTAATCCTTTTTTCTGTTTCACTTCCTGTGCTTTTACTGCTCCGGTAAACGATTTGTCTGTTTTTTGTGCTAACTCAGATAAATATTGAAATTGTTTCTCAAGAATTTCTTTTTGAGGCGTTAACTCAATTGGAAATTCTGAAATTTTATGCGTTATCTTGTTTATTAAACTTTCGGGTTTTGTAAATAAATCTTTCCAGGTTAAACCTAAATTATCTGCTTTTTTAGCTTGTTTTTCTGTTGTTAAAAGAACAGAATTTCGAACCAAAATCATCGGGAAAGTAACATTTACAGCATCAAAAAAAGTTTTTAATTCCAACCAATAAGCAATTTCCCCGCCTCCGCCAATGTAGCATAAATTGGGTAAAATAATTTCCTGATATAAAGGGCGCATGATTACGTTTGGACTAAATTTCTCCGGATTGTTTTCCAGTAATTTTAGAATTTCCTCTTTTGTAAATGAAGTTTTAGTGTTGTTCACAATAAATTTATCATTTTCAAAAACAATACGTTCGCGCAAATTATCTTCGATATAAAACAAGTTGATTTCACGTGGATTTACCTGAACGGTATAGTCTTTTAATTTTTCGATAGTTTCCTGAACGGCTTTAAAAGAAGTTTGTTCTAATAATTCTTCTTTAGCGTACGGAATAAAAGCACGTTTTAAATCGGCATTGTCAGCATCAATAATTACAAGACCCTGAGATGCAAACAAACTATTTGCCAGAAAACGGGTTGCATCTGCAAGATTATCATGTTTTAAATAGGCATCTTCAAATGTCTTTTTTAAAGTATTTGCATTGGTGCTTGATCCTAATTCTAAAGCATAAATTTCGAAAAATTCATCCAGTCCTTCAGTTGAAAGCCTTCCAACGGGACCATTGCTTTCTTTGTTCCAACGGAATTTTTTTCCTTTAAAATTAAAATAATTAATTTCTTCAAAATCATGATCTTCGGTTGCCATCCAATAAATTGGAACAAAATTGTAAGCCGGATATTTTGATTTTAATTCTTTGGTAAGATTGATTGTTGAAATGATTTTATACAAAAAATACAAAGGACCGCTAAAAAGATTTAATTGGTGTCCGGTGGTAATTGTAAACGTATTTTCGTGTGCTAAAAGTTCAATGTTTTGTTTTGTTAAATCTGAAATTTCAATTGTTGAATATTGTTCTTTTAAAACAGAAACTAACGGAATTCGGTTTTTATTGTCGAAATTTTGCTGTTTTTCAATGATTTGTTTTTCAAAGTTTTCCAGCGTTGGAAAATTATTATATAGCGGTTTTAAGTCCGTTTTTTGGTCTAAATAATCTTGTATCAAAGTCGAGAAATATCCTGAGTTTTGGTAGCTGATACAGTCGGTTGGCATAATTTTGGGTTTAATTTTGATAGCCGTAAATTTAAGCAAAATATACAGTTAAAAGCGGATTTAACTATTGCTTATGATTTGAAATTTATTTTTAAATTTAAACC
>SEBM01000184.1 GCA_004296145.1 Flavobacterium sp. | reverse complement strand
GAGACTATCCGAGAGACTTCAAAATTCGAGAAAAAAAGGCATTGTGAGGTGTTTTTCTCTGTTCATCTGGCCTTTTACGGTCCTGTACAATGATGTATAGCTCACAAATTAACACTTTGTAATTGACATTCAAAAAGTTATTTATTTAGTAATTCTAAAATTTTGTTTTCAACTTCCGGAGTATTCCATGTATTTTCGATATTATCAAGTCGTAAAATCTCCTCCATAATTCCGTTTTGGAAATCACCGATTGCAAGTGCTTCTGCATATGGGCGGTCACTAAATGTTACACGGCTGTAAAGTGGAATCCATTTATCCGGATATTTATCTGAAAATGCTTTTTCTATTTTCTTTTGAAGCAGGAATTTCTCATCGGCCGTTTTCGTACTCATTTCCATGAAATTTCGATACGAAAGTTCTGCAATCGCATCTGCGTTTGGCTTACGTGAAATCTGGTATTCTGAGAAAATCTTCTTCCAGTCGTCTCCGTATTTTTCTATCATTTCATACAAAACCGTAATATCTTCAAAACCGGCATTCATTCCCTGTCCGTAAAACGGAACAATAGCATGACAGGCATCTCCGATTAAAGCAATTTTATCTTCGTATGTCCAAGGGAAACATTTCATAGTAACCAAAGTACTGGTTGGATTTTTAAAGAAATCATTCGCCAGTTCCGGAATTACCTCAATAGAATCAGGGAAATTTTTCTCGAAGAAATTTTCCACCATTTTACGGTCTGTTAAAGATGTAAAAGAATTTTCTCCTTCAAAAGGCATAAATAAGGTACACGTAAAACTTCCGTCTAAGTTTGGAAGTGCAATCAGCATATATTCGCCGCGCGGCCAGATATGAAAAGAGTTTTTATCTAATTTATGAGATGCATCTGAATTTGCCGGAATATTTAATTCCTTATAACCCATATTCAAAAATTCCTGAGAATAGTTAAACATGCTCTGACGCTGCATTCTGTGTCTGATTCTCGAAAAAGCACCATCGGCACCAAAAACCATATCAAATTTTTTCTCCTCCCACTCTCCTCTTTCGGTTTCACCAATATGAAGCGTTGCATCACTTAATGTTACGTCCCAGATTTTTTGTTCGAAGAAAAATTCAGCTCCGGCCTGTTCCGCCAGATCAATCATTTTTCGGTTTAAAGTTCCTCTGGAAATCGAATAAATCGATTCGCCTTCCTGTCCGTAATTTTGAAAATTCAGTTTATCAACCAAATGAATTGCGCGTTTGTCCATCGGAATTGCAATTTCGCGGACCGAATCGCCAACACCAACTCCGTCAAGCGCTTTCCAGCCTCTGTTTGACATTGCCAGATTGATGGAACGTCCCGAAAAATTGATTTTGCGAATATCAGGACTACGATCATAAACATGAACCGTGTGACCTGCTTTTTTAAGATAAATTGCCAAAAGCGATCCAACCAATCCAGAACCGACAACTGCAATTTTAAGTGAAGTTTGCATCAAGTAAAATCTAATATATAAGAACGTAAAAATAAGTAATAAAAACACAGGAGCTTTAAAATAAAAGAAATATTTAGTGTTTAAGTGTACATTTTACATGTGCATGTCCTGCCATTCCCGAAGCTTCGGGCGGCTGGTCGGGCTATTCGCTGTATCTTTTGTGGTCTCGTAAAAAAAAATGAGACCACAAAAGGATGCCGCTGCTATCCCTCATGCGGTCAGGTTTCATAAGGTATACAGGCATTCAAAACAAAAAATCTTGAATTAAACTATAAAAATTTTTATCTTTAGGTTTATTTTATAACCCAGTGAAATCAACAATATGCCTAAATTACAGACTCTCTACCAAAAAGCGATCAAATTTGCAGCAAAGAAACACGCCGATCAAAATCAGGTAATTTCAGGAACCAATATCCCTTACGTTGTTCATTTAAGTAATGTAGCAATGGAAATTTTGATAGCTTCAGAAAAAACAAAAGATTTTAATGCAAAGTTTGCAGTGCAGGTTGCTTTATTACATGATACTCTTGAGGACACGGAAACTACTTTTGAAGAACTCGTTCAGGAATTTAATGAAGATATTGCTAATGGAGTATTAGCGCTTACCAAAAATTCTGAAATTCCGAAAGAAGAAAGAATGAATCATAGCCTTGCACACATCAAAAAATTACAAAAAGAAGTCTGGGCAGTAAAATTGGCTGACAGAATAACCAATTTACAAACTCCGCCTAAAATCTGGAGTCTAGAAAAAATTAAAGAATATCAAAAAGAAGCATCTGAAATATTGCATCAGCTGAACGGCGGTAATGATTATTTAGAAAAAAGACTTTCTGAAAAAATCATTAAATATTCGAAATATATTACTGCAGAAGTATAGTATAAGCAGGCAAAACCTTTGTCCCTTTGAAGCTTTGCCCCTTTGAACCTTAACAAAAAAAATGAACTTATATTCTGAACATTATGTCAGCAAAAGGTGCGAGCGTTTCGTAAATAAAATTTGGTGTCTGGATAACAGCTTCGGCGAAAGCCTGATTGAAAACAAATTAGTTTTACCAAACGGCTGTTTTAATCTCGCAATTGTCAGCGGAAATACTATTGAAGTTCATACGAGCAAACAGAAATATGAAATGAACGAAGGCTTTTACTTTTGTTCACAAATGACCAATAAGGTTTTGGTCAATATTCAGCCAAAAACAAAAGTTACTATAATTCAATTGCATACGGGGACACTTTCTATGTTTCCAAATTATGATTTGAGTAATTTTTCTGATTCGATAATTACTATAAATCAAAATAATATCCCTTTTAAAACTGAATTAGGTTTAAATAGTTCCATTTCAGATTTATTGGATTCAGTAAATGCGTATTTTGAAGAATTAGATTCTTTACATCCAACTAAAAATGTAATTGAGAAAATCTGTGAAATCATTAAATTTCAAAATGAAGAAATTACGGTTTCAGAAATCGGAAAACTTTTAAATTCTTCGCAGCGATTACTTCAGATTAAATTTAAAACCGCAACCGGACTTACGATCAAAAAATACATTCAAATCCTAAAATTCAGGAAATCAATCGATCAAATGATAAATGCTGATTTAGAAAAACTAAGCCTGACAGAAATTGCGCTTTATAACAAATATTTTGATCAGTCGCATTTTATAAAAAAGTTCAAAGACGTAACCAAAACAACCCCAAAAATGTTCAATCCGAACTTGTATTTTCTTTCTCAAAAAAGATAAAAATTTCGCTTTTATACTATTTTGAAAGTTTAGATTGAATTATTATTGCAAAATCATTAATCATCAATCAAATCAAAAATGAAAATCAATCACATTTCATTTCAGTTAAAAGCCATTTTAATTGGAATCCTGTTCTTTCACATGCAAAATGGATTCTCGCAGAAAGAAAAAAACTCAGAATTATACAAAACCATTATGGTAAAAGACAGTTTGCTTTTTAATATTGGTTTCAACACCTGCAACACTAAACAAACTGAAGATTTACTTTCCGAAGATTTTGAATTCTTTCATGACAAAGACAGTACTTCAAACAAAACCCGTTTTTTAAACACTATAAGAACCGGGTTATGTGCATCGCCGGCAACTTTTAAATCCCGAAGAGAATTAGTCGATGGCAGTACCGAAATTTTTCCTCTTTATAATAGAAAAGGCATTTTGTATGGTGCTATACAAATGGGAACGCATCGTTTTTATGAAACCTCAACCGGAAAATCGGAACAATTTGGAAGTATCGCCAAATTTACACACGTCTGGCTTTTAAAAAACAAGGAATGGAAATTATCAAGATCTCTTAGTTATGACCATCAAAATGTGAGTTCAATTGAAAGTAAGCCAACTGCTTTTGACGATAATGAAATAACCGAAAAATGGCTGAAAGAAAATAACATTCCTGCTTTAGGAATTGGGATTATAAAAGAAGGAAAACTGAAACAAATAAAGGTTTTTGGCGAACTTAAAAAAGGGGTTTCTGCACCTTATAATACAATTTGGAATATCGCTTCACTCACAAAACCCGTAACTGCAATTGTAGCTTTAAAATTAGTCAGTCAGGGAAAATGGGATCTGGACGAACCGGTTTATAAATACTGGACAGATCCGGATATTGCAAATGATCCGAATAATAAATTACTGACTACGAGAATTATTCTGAGTCATCAAACCGGTTTTTCGAATTGGAGATTTATGAATGAATTAAAAAAATTGGAATTTCAGTTTAAGCCCGGAACAAAATATCAATATTCAGGAGAAGGTTTGGAATATTTGAGAAAAGCATTGGAAAGTAAGTTCCACAAAACATTAAACCAACTGGCAACAGAATTGATTTTTGAGCCGTTGAAAATGACTGATACCAAATATTTCTGGGATGCTAAAACCGATGAATCAAGATTTGCAATTGGATACGATAATAAAGGAAAAGCATATGAAATTCTTAAAAACAAAACAGCAAACGCCGCAGACGATTTATTGACTACAATTGAAGATTACGGAACGTTTTTGTGTAGTGTATTAAATGGCGATGGTCTGAGCAAAAAAGTTTTTGAAGAAATGAATGCCAATCAGGTTGAAACAGTGAAAGGAAAACATTTTACTTTAGGTTTTGAAAAATACGATCTCGAAAACGGCGAATATGTTTTATCTCACGGCGGATCTGATCAGGGTGTTCAAACATTGTTTTTTATACTTCCAAAAACAAAAGAAGGACTTCTGATTTTCACAAATGTTGATGACGGTCATAAAGTGTATGAAAAATTACTTTTGCAGTATTTAGGCAAAAATGGACAGAAACTGATTGACATTGAAACTAAATAACTGACTAACAAACATAATCATGATACCAATGATAAATACATTAGTCTTATTCATGTTATTTTTGAGCAGACAGGCGATGGCGCTTACAAAAAGTGAAGACGCAAAAATGCATATTTTGAAAACCGAAATTATAGAGATGGATACTCTGCTTTTTGAGTCCGCATTTAACCAATATGACGCAACAGTTTTTAAGAAAATAATCAGTGATGATATTGAGTTTTATGACGATCGCTACGGATTGCATTTCTCAAACGATGTGAAATCAAAAACATTGATTGAAAAATATAGCAGGCCACAAAATGTAACTCGGAAATTAATTTCGTGTACAATTGATAAATTGGGAGATTTTGGCGCTGTACAAACGGGAGAACACACTTTTTTCATAAATGACATTCCGGATGTAAGCGGAAAATTTATTCATATTTGGGAACGAAAGGATAAAGATTGGAAATTGAAACGAATTGTTAGTTACGGACATAAATCCATTAAAAACAATACTTAACAAACTAAAATCATTTTTGATTTAAGAGAAAATGAAAAAAAAACGGCTTGATATTGAAACCAAATAAGAAATCAATCGTCTAATAATTTTAGAACATCAGTTTATTCAGATAAAAAAATTCGTAATTTCGATTTAAAATACTGAATATCCAATTGTTAGAAGGTTTCAATTATCAATCAAAATCGAATCATCATTAATCTTAAATCCATAATCATCAATCATTATGAAAAAATCAATCAAACTAATCGCACTCTGCGTAAGTGTGTTGTTATTTACGACCAATACTTTTGCGCAGGACAAAGCCAAACAAATCGAACAGCTTTTGAGTAAATACAATGAATACGGACAATTTAACGGTTCGGCATTGGTTGCAGAAAATGGAAAAGTTATCTTTAAAAAAGGTTTCGGATCTGCAAATTTTGAATGGAATATTCCAAATCAGCCTGATACTAAATTTAGATTGGGTTCTATTACCAAACAGTTTACAGCACTTTTGATTGTAAAACTGGCAGAAGAAGGAAAATTAAAACTTGACGTTCCGATCACCACTTATTTGCCGGATTATCCAAAAGAAAACGGTGATAAAATAACAATTCATAATTTGTTGACACATACATCCGGAATTCCGAATTATACTGATACTCCTGATTTTTTTAAGGATAAAAGCCGAAATCATTACAGTCCGGAAGAGTTTGTAAAAACGTTCGATAAACTTCCTCTGGATTTTAAACCAGGAGAAAAATTCAATTACAGCAATTCAGGTTATTTTGTTTTAGGTTACATTATCGAAAAAATTACCGGAAAAACATACGAGCAATATCTGCAGGAAGTTATTTTTACTCCTTTAAAAATGGTTAATACCGGTTATGATCACAGCGATCTTATCATAAAAAACAGAGCGGCAGGATATCAAAAACACGGAAATGTTATTGATAACGCTGCCTATATCGACATGAGTCTTCCGTATGCAGCAGGTTCATTGTATTCAACTGTTGAAGACTTATATCTTTGGGATCAGGCACTTTATACCAACAAGCTTCTTTCTGCAAAATCAATGGAATTATTATTTACACCTTACATTAAAGCCGGAGATGATTTTTATGGATATGGATGGTCTATTGAAGAAATTGATAATGGAGCAAAAGGAAAATTAAAAATCATAGAACACGGCGGCGGAATCAACGGATTCAATACTATCATCTCCCGTGTACCGGCGGACAAAAATTTAGTTGTGCTTTTAAATAATACCGGCGGAACTGTTTTGGGCGAAATGAACGATGCTATTCGTGATATTTTATACAATAAACCTTTTAACATGCCAAAAAAATCCCTGGCTCTTGAGCTGTTAGGAACATTTACAGAAAAAGGAACAACTGCTGGTTTGGATATGTATAAAAAACTAAAAAATGATCCAACATATTCAATTAAGGAAATGGATATGAACCGAACAGGATATCAGTTATTACAACAAGGAAAAAAGAAAGAAGCCATTGAAGTTTTTAAAATTAACGTAGAAACCTTTCCAAAATCAGGAAATGTTTACGATAGTTTAGGCGAAGCTTATTTGGCAGACGGCGATAAAAAATTAGCTATTGCAAACTATTCAAAAGCTGTAGAACTTGATCCTACAAACGAAAACGGTAAAAAAGTTTTATCAGAGATTTCTAAAAGCAAATAAATAAAAATTGTAATTAAACTTACTCTGTTAATACAAATCGAAACTTGTATTAACGGAGTTTTTTTTATTTGAAAATCACTACTTTAGCATAGAATTTTATAATCATAAAATATGAAAGTTCACACTACAAACTACGAAAACACATTTATAGAAGTTGCAGAAGATTGTCCAGCTTTGAATGGCGAAATTCCACAGCAAAGAGGAGAATCAAAAACTGTTGCTAATATTGAATTTGAAATGATTAGTAAAAACCCGTATAAATATTCTTAAATCCACTTGCAAGAGTGTTGGCGAAGTTACCTGGTCCTACAATCAAGGCACCTTCATTGGCGGTCTCACCTCACTTTATCAGGCTACCGGGAAGCAGGAGTATCTTGAGGAAGCAGTAAAGGTGACTCAGACGGTGCTGAAGCAATCCGGCTTGGTTTCGACGGAAGGAATTGCCATAGAGAAGCTGGGCACGGGTGGCGACGCTACTTTGTTCAAGGGGATCTTCATCCGTTACCTCGCGCAGCTGCGGGATGTCCTGAATGTACGGAAGCAGCATCAGGAGGTCGCCAGCCAGATCGATGCGTGCATCCGCAAGAGTGTTACCTCACTCCTCCAGCGCTCCGAAAAATCCGATGAACTCTTCGGCTGTCACTGGCATCCGTGCATGGACCCGGAGACCCGGGACTTCAATACGCAAGTCGCAG
>SEBM01000183.1 GCA_004296145.1 Flavobacterium sp. | reverse complement strand
ATATATAAGTATTTCTTTAAAATATTAAAATTAAAACCCCTTAATAAAATAATTCAAAAATTAAAATAAATGCCTATGTGAGTCCAGAATGCAAAAAAAAAGTGCCGAAATGCTGTAACATTCCGACACTAATAAAGTTGAATTCCTTTCTGTAAAAAGTAATTCATTCGTTTCTTAAAATACGCTCTAAACAGTATTAATCAAAACAAACCAAAATTATGAAAAAACCAGTTGTTAAACAACGATTACTCCATCGAATCATGAAAATAACACTATTTCAGTTTGTCTTAGCACTTGTGTTTTCAAGTGTCGCTATGGCAAACGATATAAATGGACAAAAGAAATTAGATACCAAAGTAACAATTACAGTTGAAAATTTAACTTTGGATAACGCCTTGTCTAAACTTTCAAAATCTGCTCATGTAAAGTTTTCTTATAATTCAAGAATAACACAATTGAATCAGAAAGTAAGTATAGAAGCTGAAAATGAGATATTAGCAGATGTTTTATCCAGAATTCTGGAACCATTAAATATTACTTACACAGAAATTAGTAATCAGATTATACTGCAAAAAAGCAATAAAAATCTTTTTACAGGTGTCGAAGCTCAAAATACATTATTTGATGTTTTGATGCAGGGACCAATTATCAAAGGAAAAGTTACAGATCCGAGCGGTGTACCACTTCCTGGTGCAACGGTATTGGCAAAAGGAACTAAAATAGCTGTTTTGACAGATTTTGATGGTAATTTTTCTATCGATATGCCTGCTAATAGCACAGCATTAGTAATTTCTTATGTTGGTATGGAAACTAAAGAAATCGGATTAGAAAATACTTCTCCGACAATTATTTTAAGTGAAGCGGGACAAAACTTAAAAGAAGTTGTAGTAACGACAGGTTATGAAAGAACTTCAAAAAGAACGTTTACCGGAGCTATTAGTAAAATTTCGGGAACAGAATTAAAAGTAGATGGTGTTGTTGATGTAAGCAGAATGATTGAGGGTAAAGCCGCAGGGGTTACCGTTCAGAACGTTACGGGAACATTTGGTACAGCTCCTAAAATTACAGTTCGTGGATCTTCTTCAATTTTTGGAGATACAAAACCATTATGGGTTATCGATGGTGTTGTTCAGGAAGACATTATTAATTTATCATTTGCAGATTTAGCATCTGGAAACTCAGAAACATTATTAAGTTCATCTATCGCAGGTTTAAATGCAAATGATATTCAAAATATTGAAATTCTTAAAGATGCTTCGGCTACTTCTATCTATGGTTCAAGATCATTAAATGGAGTAGTGGTTATTACAACAAAGCAAGGACGCAGAGATTCTCCTTTAAAAATAACATATGGTTTAGAACAAAGTGTAAGAGCAGTTCCAAGCTATAGCCAGTATGATATTTTAAATTCTCAGGAGTCAATGAGTATTTTTAAAGAAATGGAGCAAAAAGGTTACCTGGATTTGCCTTCAACAGTAAATGGAAGATATGGCGGAGCATATAATATTTTGGGAAGAGCAATCAATACTTATGTACCAGAAACTGGAGGATATTTGGTAAACAATGATCCTGTAAGCCGTAATAATTTCTTAAAAAAATATGAGCTGGCAAATACAGATTGGTTTAGTATATTATTCAGACCTTCAATTACACAAAATCACTCTTTAAGTTTTTCTGGCGGAGGAAAAAACAATACATTTTATGCTTCTTTAGGATATTATACTGATCCGGGATGGACTATTGCTGATGATGTAAAACAAATTTCATCAAACATTAGAGGGACATTTTATGTAAATGATAAATTAAATATTACGTTGTCGACATTAGCTTCTATTCGAGATCAGGGTGCTCCAGGAAGTTATGAAAGCGAAAAAGATGTTGTTTTTGGTAAAGTAACCCGTGATTTTGATATCAACCCATTTAATTTCGTTTTGAATACAAGCCGAACTTTAAGACCTTATGATGATAATGGAAATTTGGAATATTATAGAAATAACTGGGCCAAAATGAACATTATAAATGAGTTGAAAAACAACTATATGGAAATTGAAGTAAAAGATATTCGTTTCCAATTAGACTTAGATTATAAAATTACACCACATTTAACTTATAATTTGACAGGTTCAGCTCGTTATGCAAATACAAGCCGTGAACATAAAATTTTAGAAGCTTCGAATGTTGTAGGCGCTTATAAAGCAGGTACTGCAAATGGTGAAGACGGAGTAAATACATTAGTAAGAGATCAAAATATCTTTTTATATCAGGACCCAAATGATTTAACAGCGCCAAAAGAATCTGTTTTACCAAATGGAGGTTTCTTAAGAAAATTCACTAATGATTTGACTTCTTACAACTTAAGAAATAGTGTAAATTATAGGAATGTATTTAGTGATAAACATGAAATAGAAAGTTTATTTGGAACAGAAATGAGAGTTGTAGACAGAAGTAGTGATCAATTTACAGCAGCTGGATTGCAATATGATCGAGGTTTAACTTCTTTTACGGATCCTAGAATTATAGAAAAAATCATTAATGGAGGGGATTCTTATTATGGTTTTAATGAAGAAAAAGAAAGAACAGTTGGTTTCTTTGGAAAAGTAGGTTATACATACGATCGTCGTTATACAGCTTCTGTTACAGGGCGTTATGATGGTTCAAACAGACAAGGAAACAGTGATTCATCAAGATGGCTGCCAACATATACTTTTAGTGGAAAATGGAATGTTACCGAAGAAAGTTTTATGAAAAATGTTGAATCGGTAAACACTTTAGCTCTTAGAGCTTCATATGGTTTAACTGCAACGGCAGGACCTGCCACAAATTCATTAGCAATTTATAAAAGCTATATTACAGATCGTTTTGCTCTTGATGACAGAGAATCATCTATTAGAATCGACGAATTGCAAAACGGAGATTTAACTTGGGAAAAACAATTTGAAACCAACATTGGTCTTGATCTTGGAATGTTTAACAACAGACTTCAATTGACTACAGATGTTTACCGTCGTAAGGCATTTGATCTGGTTGATTATGTAATCACTTCTGGAATTGGAGGACAAAGAATCAGACAAGGAAACAATGCTGATATGGAAACTAAAGGTTTAGAGATTGGATTTACAACTAAAAACTTTGATAACACAGATTTTAAATGGTCTACAACACTTAACTTTTCTGTATATCATCAGGAAATCACAAAGTTGCAAAACACACCAACAGCATTTGATTTAATTGATGCAAATGGAGGTAACACAGTCGGGCATCCAAGAAATTCAATGTACTCTTACCAATTTCAAGGTTTAAATAATCAAGGTTTACCAACATTTATTTTACAGGATGGTGCAGAAAACAACATTACAGATGCTAATTTTCAGGATAATTTGGATGTTACAAAATATCTTAAATACGAAGGATCAATTGAGCCAAATAAATCGATAGGTTTATCCAATACGTTTACATACAAAAACTGGTCTTTATATGTGTTTTTTGTTGGATCAGGAGGAAACAAAGTTCGTTTAAACCCTGTGTATGATAGTACTTATGATGATTTAACAGTATTTACTAAAGATTTTACAAATCGTTGGATTAATCCTGGTGATGAAAACTTTACTAATGTTCCTGTTATTGCAGACAGACGTTTAAATGCTAATTATGGTGGAGACCGTACACTTGCAAGAGCTTACAACACATACAATTACTCAGACGTGCGTATTGCAGATGGTGATTTTATCAGATTGAAAAATATATCGTTGAGTTGGGAGTTTCCTCAGGATTTCAAAAGAAAATTAGGATTAAGTACTTTTACATTAAAAGGTTCTGCGGTTAACCCTTGGTTAATTTACTCTGATAAGAGATTAAACGGTCAGGATCCTGAGTTTCGTAATACTGGAGGAGTTGCTTTACCAGTAACATCTCAATATACATTTACTTTAAACCTTTCATTATAATAGTAAAAAATCATGAAAAACTTAAAAATAGCTTTATCCCTATTAATACTTATAAGTATTACTAGCTGCGATGATTTCCTTTCAGAAAAACCAGATAACAGAACCGAAATTGACACTCCTGAAAAAATATCAGAATTGTTAGTTGAAGCGTATCCACAAATGAGTTATTTTGAAATTGCGGAAACAATGTCTGACAACGTTTTTGACAGCGGATTGCCATCAACTTTAATAAGAAATGAACAAAATTACAACTGGGAAATTAATACAGATGCTACTGACATTGATACTCAAGCCTATTATTGGGATGCTTGCTACAAAGCAATTGCACATGCAAACAAAGCATTAGAAGCAATTGATGAATTAGGAAATCCGGCAAGCTTAAATCCACAAAAAGGAGAAGCATTAATTGCGAGAGCCTATTCGCACTTTATGTTGGTTTCACTTTGGTCAAAACGTTATAACCCGGCTACAGCGGCAACAGATTTAGGAATCCCATATGTTACAAAGCCTGAAACAGATTTGATAACTAAGTATAAAAGAAATACAATTGCAGAAGTTTATGAATTTATTCAAAAAGATATCGAAGAAGGTTTAAAATATGTAACAAACGATTATAAACAACCAAGATTTCACTTTAATATACAGGCGTCAAAAGCATTTGCCAGCAGATTTTATTTAGTAAAAGGAGATTGGGACAGAGTGATTGCATTATCTGATGATTTAGGTTCAAGACCAGAAGGAAAACTAAGAGATTTTTCAACTTATGAACCTCTTGGTGTCGAAGATCAGCAATTAAAATACGCAGCAAGTGATGTTGAAACCAATTTGTTAATTGTTTCTGCAAACACAATTGTTAGCAGAGTGTATTATTCAAACCGTTTTAATTTATCTGGTTTGCGCCGTCCTGAAATTTTTGGAGCAAATACAAATCTATTTGGAAAAGCATACTATTATAACTTTTACTCTTCAAATGGAAGTACGACGTTGTTTCTTCCAAAGTTTTATGAATACTTTAAATATTCAAACGTAACAGCTGCAATTGGAGATCCTTATGTTGCTGAAGTTTTGTTAAGTAATGATGAGTTTTTCTTAGACAGAATAGAAGCTCATGTTATGAAAGGTCGAATAGCTCTGGCAAATGACGAGCTTGAATACTTTTTAGCAACAAGAACTCCAACTTACGATCCTGCAACAGATAAATTAACTGAAGCAAGAGTAGTAGCAATGTTTCCGGTTATTCAGGATGAATATACTCCTTTTTATACAATGACTCCAGTACAGACATCATATATAAAAGCTATTGTAGAAACAAGAAGAAGAGATTTTATACATGAAGGTATCAGATGGTTTGATATTAAGCGTTTTAATATTGTAGTTAACCACGAAACATCAAACAGACCAGTAAATACACTAGCCAAAGATGATAACCGAAGAGCATTACAAATTCCGCTTCATGCATCAAATACAGGCGTTGAATTAAATCCTAGATAATCCTAAAATCAAAATTATGAAATTATTAAAATATAATAAAGTGGCAGTTTTAGCACTAGTTTCAATAGTTCTAATTTCATGCGCCAGCGATGATCAGCCGGGTGAAACTCAGCTAGATTATACACAACCAGCAAAAACGGCATTAGATAATTGGATTACAACTAGTTATTTAAATCCATATAATATTAACGTTCAATACAAATGGAATCAAAATACGGTAGATAACAGCCGTTATTTATTTCCTCCAACAATAGAAAAAGTGAAACCCGCACTTGAAATTGTTCAGACTATATGGCTAAAAAGTTACTCAACAATTGGTGGAGCAGATTTTGTTAAAAAAATCGCGCCTAGAGAAATTGTTTTAGTTGGTGGTGTAAATTTAAACAGTGTAGGAACAAGAACTCTAGGATTAGCCGAAGGAGGACAGCGAGTTACATTATTTGAAACCGATTATATAGACCAGACAGATCGTGCAAATGTATCAGAGTTTATACATACAATTCAGCACGAGTACATTCATATTTTGAATCAGAATAAACCATTTGATGAAAAAACATGGAAAACGTTAACACCTGGAGGTTATACAGCCGACTGGTATAATTATGAAATTCCGGAATCAAATGAGATTGGATTTATTACAAGTTATGCGAGATCAAATATTAATGAAGACTTTGCTGAAACAGCTTCAATGATATTGATCTATTCAAAAGCTGAATATGAAGCATTTTTGGATGGAATTGAAAGTCCTTTTGCTTACCAGGCCTTAAAAGCCAAAGAAGCAATTGTGGTAAAATATTTCAAAGAAGCTTTCAATATGGATTTTTATGCATTAAGAGATGAAGCAGAAAAAAATACATCATCTGTAATAAACAACTAAAACAAGTATCATGAAACACATATATAAGTATTTATTTGCAGCTCTTTTGATACTGCATTTAAGCGCCTGTAACGATAATACAGATGCCGATCAATTATTTAATGAAACACCGACTACTCGTATAAACAATCAAAAGTCTGAACTTAATGATGCATTACTTTCAGCTCAATATGGGTGGAAAGCAATTTATTTTACTGATAATACCATTTTGGGTGGTTATACGCACTTATTTAAATTTGCACAAGATGGTACTGTAGAAATGGCATCAGACTTTGACACAGATACAGACGTATACAAAAGTGAATATGCAATTCAGCTTGGAAGTACAGTAAGTTTAACATTTACAACAAAAAATAGAATTCACCTTTTGTCAGAATCAGACAACTATCCAATTCCTGCATTGAGAGCTAAAGGATATTTAGGAGATTTTCAGTTTTTGTATTACGGAATTGAAAACGGAGAAATCGTTTTTAAAGCCAACAGAAACGGCCAGGAAATTCGTTTTGTAAAAGCTACAGCACAAGATTGGGCAGATTTACCGAAAAATTTTGACATGGAGCAAAATGTTATTGGTTCACAAGAAAGACCACTTTTCAGACTTTTAGAAACTACAGATGGAACAACAACTCATAAATTTGATTTTTCTTATAGTGAAATAACACGTTTTGCTGAATCAAATTCTGTAGAAAACGGTTATGCGGTAAGTTATAATATGGGAGTTGGTTATACATCAACAGGAATTGTAGTAAACCCGGCAGTAGAAGTTGGCGGACAAAAACTAACCAATTTTCTATACAATGATGCAGACGGAAGTTTTACAGCAACAGGAACTGGTGGAGTTAGCGCTACAATAAAATATAGTACCAGACCTTTGATCCTTACAGACGACTATAAAAATTTCCTAGATGCTAAGCCACAAATGGTTATAAGCTATATTGCAGCTAATCTATATACAGCTCCAACGACTTCTGCATATTGCAAAATGTTGTTAGATAATGCAAATGCAACATTACCAGCTAATCAAAAAATAAGTAGAGTTCAGATTTATTTTAATTCTGCTTTTGGAAATTATATCGAATATCGTTTCTCTGGAGGAAAACCAAGTGTGTATCACAACTTTACAACAAGTGCAGATGATACAAACAAAAGAATAATCCTGACTCATGATTCTTGGGATAATGGTTCAGCTTATATACCTGCACCAGCATTCTTAAAAGCACTTGATGACGAATTTTTCAGACCAGAAGGGCTTTATATTAAAAAAGAAGCATTTACAATTACGTATACAAATACTGTTTATACAGTTACAAGTGCAACAACTAATTTCAGAATAACAACATATCAGTTATAGAAAATTTTAGTTTTTAATTTTTATTTT
>SEBM01000182.1 GCA_004296145.1 Flavobacterium sp. | reverse complement strand
ATTATTATTTCCAAAATAAAGAACTATTATAATTTAAATTTCAAACACATCTATTTAGTTGGGTAAAAAAATTAAATCGAGTTTAATAAACCAAAATAACTGATTACCTTTGTTGACAGTATAACTTTTAAATAAAAAATGAAACCTAACACACAACAATTAATTGATTTAAGTATTCAAGTTAGAAGAGATATTCTTCGCATGGTTCATGCAGTAAATTCAGGTCATCCAGGAGGTTCGCTTGGTTGTACAGAATTTCTTGTGGCATTATACCAAAATATTATGAACCGTAAAGAAGGTTTCGATATGGACGGAATTGGAGAAGATTTATTTTTCCTTTCAAACGGACACATCTCACCTGTTTTTTATAGTGTATTAGCACGTAGTGGTTACTTTCCTGTAGCTGAATTAGCAACTTTTAGACTTTTAAATTCTCGTTTACAAGGTCACCCTACAACTCACGAAGGATTACCAGGAATTCGTATCGCATCAGGTTCATTAGGGCAAGGATTATCTGTAGCTATTGGTGCAGCTCAAGCAAAAAAATTAAATAACGATAATAATTTAGTTTTCACTCTTATGGGTGATGGTGAATTGCAAGAAGGGCAAAACTGGGAGGCTATAATGTATGCTTCAGCCAAAAAAGTAGACAACTTAATTGCTACAGTAGATTTAAACGGAAAACAGATCGACGGAACTACAGATGAAGTTTTACACATGGGTAGTGTTCGTGCTAAATTTGAAGCCTTTGGTTGGAACGTTTTAGACATCAAAGAAGGTAATAATATTGAAGCAATCATCTCTGGAATGAATGAAGCTAAATCTAAATCAGGAAAAGGAAAACAATCTCTTGTATTTATTCCGGGTTTTGCATCTTCAGGAGAAGTTTGGAATGATACAAAAGCCAATTTCGAAAAGAATTTTACTTGTTACACTTTAACGATGGCTGGTTTCGCCGGAGTAAAACCGCAGCCAAATGCTTCTTTTAAAAACTGGGAAGATGCTATTGCAAATTATATAAAAGACAACAAAATCGAAAAACCAATTATAATCGGCCACAGCATGGGCGGTGGATTAGCTTTGGCAATTGCAGCCGATTATCCGGATCTGGCAGACCGAATTGTTGTGGTTGATGCTGTTCCATGCCTTGCTGCTTTGATGGATGCTTCTTTCAAATCAAAAGAAAATAATGATTGCAGTCCGATTGTAAATCAATTGGTTGCGCTCACTGATGAAGAGTTTGCTGCAAATCAAAAGAAATATGTTGACAGATTAACAGAGGATGCAACAAAACACGATTTGTTATTAAGCTGGAGCGCAAAATCTGACCGAAAAACCTTTGCAGAAGTGTATTGCGATTTTGCCAATACAGATTTAAGAGAAAAAATATCGACCATAAAATGTCCGTCCCTGATTTTATTAGAATCTTATTTTACCAATATAAAACCCGCAATCGAAGCGCAATACAAAAACCTAAAGACAGCCAATCTTCAATATGCTACAAAAGGTTTGCATTTTATAATGTATGATGATAAAGAGTTTTATTTCAAACATTTGAACAGCTTTATAAGAGTCAAATAATGGAGTTTGAAACTATTTATAGAACCTACTGGGACCGAATATTCAGGCTTTGTATGGGTTTTGTAAACGATTATGATATTGCGCAGGACTTAGCGCAGGAAACCTTCATTATCGTTTGGCAAAAACTGGATACTTTTAGAAATGAATCCAGTATCGGAACCTGGATTTTCAGGATTGCTTCTAACAATTGCCTGAGGCAGATTGAGAAACAAAAACGCTTTCCAAAATCAGAACTTCCGGCGCACATCACCGAAGAAAAACAAACTTCTATAGAACCACAAATTCAGTTTTTATATAAATGTATTGCCGGATTGCCGGAAACGGAACGTATCATTATTTCGTTGGAACTGGAAGACGTAAAGCAAGCTGAAATTGCCAAAATCGTCGGACTTTCTGAAGCCAATACAAGAGTAAAAATCCATAGGATAAAAGAAAAACTGACTCAAAAATTTAAGGAAAATGGACAATAATATAGACTTTAAGGATTTATGGAAAAAACAATCTGTAAGTCAGCCCAATATTGAAGATTTACTGGTAAGGTTAAAGCAGTTTAAGAAAGTAGCGTTACGTAGTTTATGGATTACAAACATTTTGCTTATCGCTACCAGCATTTTTATTGCAGCTATCTGGTATTATTATCAGCCACAATTTATTTCGACTAAAATTGGAATTGTGGTTACGATTCTCACAATGGTTACTTATTTGGTCGTTTACAACAAATTACTGGCAAATTATAAAAATGTTGATGCCACACAAACGAATCATGAATATCTGCAAAACCTGATTTTGATAAAAAAGAAACAACAGTTTTTGCAATCGACTGTTCTGAGTTTGTATTTTGTTTTTCTAACTCTGGGACTTTGTCTTTATATGTATGAATACGCAAGCAGAATGACCACTTTCTGGGGAATTTTCACCTATGTAATGATGTTGTTCTGGATGGGGTTAAATTGGTTTTTAATTCGTCCGAAACAAATAAAAAAACAACAGGCAAAATTAAACGGGCTGATTGCTAAATTTGAAGAAGTAGACAATCAATTAGAAATATAAAGAAAAAGCTTCGTAATGATACGAAGCTTTCTTTTTTCCAAAAAACTAAAATATAAAATATTATTTAGGGAATACGTAAGTTGTCGGGTGTACTACAATTATTCCGTCATTATTTGCAGTTCCTGTTAACTCAGAAACCACTTCTCCGCCAACAATCACTTTTGCAGTAATGGTTTGTCCTTTAAGTCCGCCACCGCCACTAGCGTGTACTAATACGGCTTCACATTTTGGTTCGGCAGTAAATTCTTTAGTCCATGGTAATGTCCCGTCTTCAATAAGTGGGGCGCCACCTTTTTCAATATAAGTAATCTGAGTCTCTCCCGTAAAATTTCCGGTAACTTCGTATTTAACTTCTCTTGAGTTATTTACAGCATTATCATTGTTATCGTCGTCACTACTGCAAGATGCGATCGAAAAAACAAGAGTTAGCATCAGCATAAGATTTTTAAATGTTTTCATGTTAAATTTGATTTTATTTATAATTTATTATTCATCTCTAACAAAATTAAACCCAATAAAAAGAGATGACAATACCTGATAAAATGTATTTTCTATTACCTGATATCAGGTAAAAACAAGATTTTTCCTTTTAAAAAGAATTTGGTTTTTATAACTTTGAGTAAATGCCACTTATGAAGAATATCTACGCCCTTTTGTTATTTTTATTTTTTAGTACTGCAATCCGTTCTCAGGTTATTCTTTCGCTTGACGATGACAGAATTTATATCGACAGTATTGCCCGTGTGACCAGAAACACAAAATCAGACAGTATAAAATGTCTTTACAGTTTTAGACTATCAAAGTTGTATCTGATGGTTCAGGATGTCGAAAAATCCAAACAATATTTAGCTGAAGCGAATAAGCTTAAAGCTAAATTTCCTTTTCTGAATGATCTGGGTATTTATTACAACTCGTACAGTTTTTTGGAAAAAGGTGATGCAGATGGTTTTGAAAAAACATTATTAGAAGCCAATAAAAAACTCAGTAAATATAAAGCGGTAGAAGCATATCGGTTACGAGCCGTTGTGTTGCAGAATTACGGAATCATGCAGCAACGTAAAAGTAATGAGAAAGGCTACATGCGAATATTGGTCAACGAGGCCATTCCGATTGCGAAAAAAAGTGGAGATTATGAGCTAATAAGCGGTTTGTATAAAAACGTTGCAATTATTTTTATGAATAATAATCAACGCGAAAAAGCCAGCGAATATTTAGAAGAAGCAGAAAATTATATCGAAAAAGCAACCAAAAGATCTCCAACTCTTATTGAGTCTAAAATGGAAACTTATATTATAAAAGCTGAAAATCTGGTGGAATTAAAACGTTTTTATGATGCTAAAAAAACACTTGACAAAGCATTTCTGAAATTAAGCAAACATCCGGAGTCAAATTTAAACGATTCTTATTTTTATGCCGAAGGAATTTATTATGCAAAACAATATCAGCATTCTAAAGCGCTTGCGAGTTATGAAAAAGGAATTGCGTCTTCTGAAAAACATCAAAATGTTTTGGCTCTTCACCGATTGAAATTTGCCGAATATGAGGTTCTTTTTAAATTAAAGGAATATGGAAAAGCCAAAAGTAACCTGGAATATCTTATAGCAAACACAGATCTTATTATAGATAAAAAGAACTATTACAAAGAATTATCAAAAGTATACAGCGCGACCAAAAATTATGATAAAGCGTATTTTTATTCAGATAAATATAATGTCATAAATGATAGTCTTAATAATACTAAGTTTAAAAGCGAAATTGTAGAACTCGAAGCAAAATATAAAAAAGCAGAAAACGAAAAGAAGATTTCCTTACTGCAATCGCAAAATGAAAAAGCAGCATTATTGGTGAGCAACAATTCCTTGAATGCGATTCTTTTTGCTGTTTTATCTGTTTTCCTCCTTATAACGGTTTTGTTTTTATGGATTTTAAACAAGAACCAGAAAAAGTTGAGCTTTCAGAAAGAAATCAATCACAAACAGGAGTTAACAGCGCTCGAAAATCAACAGAAATTATCGGTTTCTAATGCTTTGATTGAAGGAGAAGAAGTTGAAAGAAAAAGGATTGCGAGAGATTTACACGACGGACTTGGAAGTATGCTTTCTGGCTTGAAAATTCATTTAAAATTATCACAGCGCGAGAATAGCATAAATACCACAGAAGTTAGTGCTTTGCTGGATAATTCAATAAAAGAATTACGAAATATTTCTCAGAATCTTATGCCAGAAAGTCTTTTGGAACTTAGTCTGGAACATGCATTAAAAGATTTATGTGTGGCCAGTTCTAATGCAAAAACTAATATTGAATTTCAGTATTTAATTCAAAAACCAAATTTGCCGAAAACTTATGAAATTGTGATTTACAGAATCATTCAGGAGTTATTGAATAATGCTTTGAAATATTCAAATGCATCGCAAATCCTTGTTTCCTGTTCTCAAAACAAAGACACTTTTTTTATTACGGTAGAAGATAACGGAATTGGTTTTGAAGTTTCTGCAAAAAGTAACGGAATGGGATTAAGAAATATAAAAAACCGCGTGGAATTCTTAAATGGAAAACTGGAAATACAAAGCGATTTAAATAAAGGAACTTCAGCTTATATTGAGCTGAAAGTGAAAAAAGAAAACCAATCTGATGAATAAATATAAAACAGTAATTGTTGATGATCATCCGATTGTAATTTCTGGAATTTCAGGTTTATTGTATGATCTGGAAATTATTGAGATAGTCGGAAAATTTGAATCAGGAGTAGCACTTTTGAAATATATTGAAACTAACGAAGCAGATTTAATTTTGATGGATATTTTTCTGCCGGTAACCAATGGAGTTGATCTTTGTAAAATAATCAAACAGAAGTTTCCTAAAATAATCATTATCGGGATGAGCAGCCAGTCTGAAAGAAGTCTGGTGATGCAGTTTATCCAAAATGGAGGAAATGGTTATATCCTGAAAAGCGCTTCTTTTGAAGAATTTAAAAATTGTATTTATAAAGCAATAGAAGGCGAAATTGTGTTTAGTGATGAGGTTAAAACAATTATTAGTGAACCGCAATCTGAAGATTTAGATAAAATTCCGAGTCTTAGCCGCCGCGAAAGAGATATTGTTTTATTACTTTCTAAAGGAAAATCAACCCAGGAAATTGCCGATGAATTATTTCTTAGCTTTTTGACTGTACAAACCCACAGACGTAACATTCTTCAGAAATACAAAACCAAAAATGTTGCTGAATTAATGTCATTTCTGTTAAAAAACAACTTGTTGAATTAAGACAAGACAGGTAGAAAAATGTCAAAATGGCATTTTGTTAAAATGGTTCCTATTTTGATGTTTGTTTTGTAACTTTAAAATTCAAAACTAAAAATTCAAAAAAATGGGATACGGATATATAATAATTGCAGGTGCAATTATGCTCTTTAGTTGGATGGTAAGCTCGAAGCTGAAAAGCAAATTTGAACTTTATTCTAAACTGCAATTAAGAAATGGAATGAGCGGTGCAGAAATCGCCGAAAAAATGTTAGCCGATAACGGAATTACAGATGTTCGAGTTATTTCGACTCCGGGTCAGTTAACAGATCACTACAATCCAAGCGATAAAACGGTAAATTTGAGTGAAGCAGTTTACAATCATCGCAGTGCGGCAGCAGCGGCTGTTGCAGCACATGAATGCGGCCACGCGGTACAACATTCTATTGGTTATGAATGGCTGACAATGCGTTCTAAATTAGTTCCGATTGTAAATGTAGCATCAAATTACATGCAGTGGATTTTACTTGCTGGAATTTTGATGATTCGTACTTTTCCGCAATTGTTGCTTATCGGGATCATTATTTTTGCTGCAACGACTTTGTTTTCTATAATTACATTGCCGGTAGAATACGATGCAAGTAACAGAGCCTTGGCGTGGTTAGAAAATAAACACATGCTGACACAAGAAGAGCAGGCAGGAGCAAAAGATGCCTTAAAATGGGCTGCAAGAACCTATGTCGTAGCAGCGCTCGGTTCAATAGCAACTTTATTATACTATATCTCGATTTATTCCGGAAACAGAAGGAATTAATTTGATAATTGAGATAATTAGTCAGTTAGATAATTTATAGCAAACCCGACAGGTTTTTAAAACCTGTCGGGTTTTGTTTTTATTGGAAATAATTAATCAAAATTAAAAATCAGAAAGATAATTATCCAAAATCCTGATATAATACATATAGAATTTAAGTAGTGCCTGTTTTCTGATTTGTTATATTTAAAGTAAAGAATCAGACTATAAATGATACTAATTGGAAATGAAAGAAAGAATAAAACAATTCCTAAGCCAGGGGCATGAGCTCCGCCTGGAACAACTAATTCCAGAACGTAAGCAATGAGAAAATAAACAACAAAAAAGAATGTTGTTTTAATTTCGGATCTTGTATTATTTAACATGGAATGATTTAAAAAGTTAGAGAATTATCTAATTATCAAATTGACACATTATCTAATTAGCTAAAGCTGAATCTGTCTGTCAATCTGCTGATCCAGAGAGATAAAGGTTTCTGTTCTTGAAACACCTTCAATTGCCTGTATTTTGGTATTCAAGAGCTGCATTAAATGTTCGTTGTCACGACAGATAATTTTAATTAAGACAGACCAGTTTCCTGTGGTATAATGACATTCAAGAACTTCTGGTATTTTTTTTAAATCTTTTACAGCTTCGGAGTTTCGGGAAGCTTTATCCAGATAAACGCCCACAAAAGCCATAGTGTTATATCCTAAAACTTTTGGATTAACAGTAAATTTAGAGCCAGAAATAACACCGGATTGTTCCAGTTTTTTTAAACGCTGATGAATCGCCGCTCCGGAAATGCCAATTTTATTAGCAATTTGTAAAATCGGTTTACGGGCATCATCCATTAAATAGCGAAGGATTTCTTTGTCGATACCGTCGATTTCAATTAAAAGGGAGTTGATTTTCATAACTTGATATTTGAAACTAATTCTTGTGGTTTGGTTTAGAATAGAAATCAAATGTAGTTAAATTGCTCAATAAATGAAAATTCCAATCACCAACCTTCGGAATAAATTCCAAATTCCAAAAT
>SEBM01000181.1 GCA_004296145.1 Flavobacterium sp. | reverse complement strand
AAAAAGTGAAGCTGTTTTTTAAAACAGCTTTTTTTATACTATTTTTACATAAATCCAAAACAAATATTTGCTCGTAAATTAAAATACAGCCGTAAAATTTAAGCCAACATTGAAATCATTATATAAAGTAATTTTATTTTTATTCGTTTTATTACATTCAATAAAACAATATGCGCAACATCATTCTAAGATGGAAGTGGCTGTCAATATTGAACTTAAAACTTTGCATGTAAAACAGGATATTACCTTTTATAATACTTCTAATGATTCTCTTGATTCGATTGTTCTGAATGACTGGAACAATGCTTTTTCTAATAAAAACACACCTTTGGCAAGACGCTTTTCTGATGAGTTTTATCGTGGCTTTCATGTAGCAAACGCTTATGAAAGAGGAAATACGACGATATTAAATTTACTGGATTCAAACGATACGGCACTTGAATGGGAAAGAACGGACAAGAATCCTGATTTTATCGTCATAAAACTGAAACAAAAACTGGCTCCGAACCAAAAAATTGATTTCAATGTTACTTATATCGTTAAGGTACCAAGTGATAAATTTACACGTTATGGCTTTGATCAAAATGGCGGAATGAATTTGAAAAACTGGTATTTAAGCCCGGCGCGTTATGAAAATCATAGTTTTACAAAATACAATAATTTTAATCTGGATGATATTGCGAACGCAACAACAGATTATGAAATTTCGATAAAAATCCCTGAAAATTATTCGGTTACCACTGATTTAAATTCAGTTTCAAAAGATCTTACAAATCCACAATCGGGAGTTTATACTTTTGCCGGAAAAAACAGAACCGATTTTAATTTGTTTATTGAAAAACAAAATAGTTTTAAAAGCTATGAAAATGGTTCGGTTGAAATTCTTTCAAACCTGAAAAATAAAAAACTCAGTGATATTCAAAAAGCCATAATTATTAATCGTGTGGTTTCTTTTGCGAGTGCTTTTATTGGAAAATATCCACATGAAAAAATTACAATTTCGCAAACCGATTATGATCGAAATCCATTTTATGGTTTAAATCAGCTTCCCTCTTTTATAAGTCCGTTTTCAGATGAATTTGTTTTTGAAATCACCTTCTTAAAAACCTATCTGAACAATTATTTAAAGAATAGTTTGCGGTTGGACCCGAGAAAAGACAACTGGATCTATGATGGTATCCAGGTTTATACCATGATGAAATATATCGAAGAAAATCATCAGGATCAAAAAATGCTTGGAAGTCTTTCGAATATAAGAATCTTTAAAAGTTACAATATTACCAATCTGACATTTAATGAGCAATATAGCTACTATTATATGTTAATGGCCAGAAAAAACCTGGATCAGCCCCTTGGTGACCCAAAAAATTCTCTGATAAAATTTAACGAGCAAATTGCAAGTAAATACCGCGCAGGTTTAAGTCTGAGTTATTTAGATGATTATCTGAGTCATAGTATTGTACCTGAAAGTGTTCAGGAGTTTTATGAATTGAATAAAACCCAACAAGCGACAAGATCTGATTTTGAAAACATATTAACTCAAAAAAGTTTCAAAAACATTGATTGGTTCTTCAAAACCATAATTGATTCTCGTGATATTATAGATTATAAATTTTCGGATGTTTCCAGAACTAAGGACAGCATTCATTTTTCAATTAATAATAAAACTGGTGTTTTTACCCCTATTCCGGTTTATGGACTCAAAAAAAATGAGGTTGTTTTTAAAACCTGGATTGAACCAAAAAGCAACGATTCTGTTTATAATTTCGACAGAAAAAATGCTGATAAAATTGTCCTGAATTATGAGAACGAAGTTCCTGAATTCAATTTAAGAAATAACTGGAAATCATTAAAAAGTCTTGCAATTACCAATCGTCCTATAAAATTCAATTTTGCAAAAGACTTAGAAGATCCTTATTACAATCAGATATTATATATCCCAACTCTTACCTATAATTATTATGACGGTTTTACGCCGGGAATCCGTTTTCACAATAAAACGATTTTAGAAAAACCTTTTCTTTTTGATTTTAATCCTGCCTATTCTCTAAAAGCGGGAACTTTATCGGGCTCTTCTGCTTTTTCTTTTAGTCAGTATTACAGAAATAGTACCTTATATAATGTGCGATATTCTTTTAGTCAGAATTATTTTCATTATGCACCAGACGCTACTTATCTCAGGCTGAATCCGATGGTTCAGTTTAGAATTCGTGAAGAAAATTTCAGAGACAATAGAAAACAGCTTATTTTGTTGCGCCAGGTTATTGTAAATCGTGAAGCGAGCCAATTTATAACAGATAATTCCAAACCTAATTATTCTGTTTTTAATGCGCGCTACATGAATACAAAAACAGAATTGGTCAATCATTTTAATTTTATGACCGATGTTCAGTTTTCGGGTGATTTCGGAAAGCTTTCGGGAGAAATTGAATACCGAAGATTATTTGAAAATAATAATAAATTAAACTTGAGACTTTACATAGGAAGTTTCCTTTACAACAGGACAAACTCAGATTATTTTAGTTTTGGTTTAGACAGGCCAACGGACTATTTGTTTGATTATAATTTTTTGGGAAGGTCTGAAAATACCGGAATTTTTAGTCAGCAATATATAATGGCTGAGGGTGGATTTAAATCTAAAATTGCACCAAGATATGCTAATCAGTGGATGACAACTTTCAATGCCAGTTATTCGCTTTGGAACTGGATTGAGGCTTACGGAGACGTTGGTTTTCTTAAAAATCAACATCAAAAAGCTGATTTTGCGTATGATAGCGGTATCAGATTAAACCTTGTTCCGGATTACTTTGAATTGTATTTTCCGGTCTATTCAAATAACGGCTGGGAAATTTCTCAACCAAAATACAACGAAAAAATACGTTTTGTAGTGACATTTGCTCCTAAAACATTAGTCACACTTTTTACCCGAAAATGGTTTTAATTGAATAAATTTTAAAGAAATACATGAATTATATTCATTAAAACAAAAATATTATTCAATATTCAATAAAAAAAATACTTAGTTTTAGTAATTTATCTACAAATAATTAAATTATATTTAGTTTAATGAATTATGATTATTGATACTTTTTAAGTAATTTTGCCGCATAACATGACCCATTGCAGATTATGATTACAGAACAAAACAATACGACATTAACTTTCGAAGATTTCAAAACAGAAGTCTTAAATGATTACAGAATAGCGGTTACTAGCCGTGAATGTAGTCTTTTGGGACGTAAAGAGGTATTGACAGGGAAGGCCAAATTTGGAATATTTGGTGACGGAAAAGAAGTTCCGCAGCTTGCAATGGCAAAAGCTTTTAAGGACGGAGATTTCCGTTCCGGCTATTACCGCGACCAGACTTTCATGATGGCAATTGGAGAATTGACTCCAAAGCAATTTTTTGCTGGTCTGTATGGCCATACCGATTTAGATTTTGATCCGATGTCTGCGGGAAGACAAATGGGCGGTCACTTTGTAACGCACAGTTTAAACGAAGACGGTTCCTGGAAAGACTTAACAAAACAAAAAAATTCAAGCTCAGATATATCTCCTACTGCAGGACAAATGCCAAGATTATTAGGTTTGGCACAAGCATCTAAGATTTACAGGAATGTTGATGGTATTACGATCAAAGACAATTTTTCTGTAAATGGAAATGAAGTTGCATGGGGAACAATTGGTAATGCCAGTACATCTGAAGGTTTGTTTTTTGAAACTATAAATGCTGCCGGAGTTTTACAAGTTCCGATGGTTATGAGTGTGTGGGATGATGAATACGGAATTTCTGTTCATGCAAAACACCAGACTACCAAAGAAAATATTTCTGAAATCCTTAAAGGATATCAGCGTGATATGGACTCAAAAGGATATGAAATCTTTAGAGTAAAAGGCTGGGATTATGCCGAATTGGTTTCTACCTACGAACGAGCAGCAGCAATTGCGCGCGAAGAGCACGTTCCGGTTTTAATTCACGTAAACGAATTAACACAACCACAGGGACATTCTACTTCTGGTTCTCACGAACGTTACAAAAACGGAGACAGATTAGCCTGGGAAAGAGATTTTGACTGTATCCGTCAGATGCGTTTATGGATGATTGCGATCAATATTGCGTCTCCTGAAGAATTGGCTGAAATTGATTTTGAGTTGAAAAAAGAGGTTCTTGAAGCTAAAAAAGATGCTTGGAATTCATTCATAAATCCAATTATTGAAGATCAAAAAAACCTTCTTTCTTTATTAGGACAAATTGCTGAAGCAAGTATAAATCATAAAGAAAGAATTCAAAAATATATTTCTGAATTAAGTGCCATAAAAGCTCCTTTGAAAAAAGACATGCTTTCTATTGCAAGAAAAATTCTTCGTTTTATTGAAGTTCCAAATAGTAAGGTATTATTATCGGAATGGATCACAAATTATATCGGAATTACTCAGGGAAAATTCAGCAGTAATCTACATTCAGATTCTGCAAAGAATGTATTTTCTGTAGAAAAAGTACTTCCTAAATATGCAGAAAATGCAAAACCTGATCTGGACGGAAGAATGATCCTTCGTGATAATTTTGATGTTTTATTTTCAAAATATCCTGAAACATTAATTTTTGGTGAGGATGTTGGAAACATTGGTGACGTAAACCAAGGTTTAGAAGGTATGCAGGAAAAATACGGAGAACTTCGTGTTGCCGATGTCGGAATTCGTGAAGCTACCATTATTGGTCAGGGAATCGGAATGGCTTTGAGAGGTTTGCGCCCAATTGCTGAAATTCAGTATTTAGATTATTTATTGTATGCTATTCAAATCATGAGTGATGATTTGGCTACACTACAATACAGAACTGTTGGAAAACAAAAAGCGCCATTAATCATCAGAACACGCGGGCACCGTTTAGAAGGTATCTGGCATTCTGGTTCTCCTATGGGAATGATTATTAACGCTATTCGCGGAATCCACGTTTTGGTTCCGAGAGATATGACACAGGCTGCAGGTTTTTATAATACTCTTTTAGAGTGCGATGAACCGGCTTTGGTTATTGAATGTTTGAATGGATACCGTTTAAAAGAAAAAACACCATTAAATTTTGGTGAATTCAAAACTCCAATTGGTGTTATTGAAACACTAAAAGAAGGTGCAGATATTACGTTAGTGTCTTATGGATCTACTTTGAGATTGGTACAACAAGCAGCAAATGAATTATTAGATTTAGGAATTGATTGTGAAATTATAGATATTCAGTCTTTACTTCCTTTTGATATTAGCCATGATATTGTAAAAAGTATCGCTAAAACAAATCGTCTTTTAGTAATTGACGAAGATGTTCCTGGCGGAGCTTCTGCTTTCATATTGCAACAGATTTTGGAAGAACAGGACGCATACAAATATTTAGACAGCAAACCACAAACATTGGCTGCAAAAGCACACAGACCTGCTTACGGAACCGATGGTGATTATTTCTCTAAACCTTCTGCAGAAGATATTTTTGAAAAGGTTTATAGTATGATGAATGAAGTTAATCCTTCTAAATTTCCTAATTTATACTAAAGATTTTAGATTTAGATAATAAAAAAGCTCCAATATTTGGAGCTTTTTTTATGCTTGTTTGTGTCATTTCGACGAAGGAGAAATCACACGCGTAAATCCACATGTTAAATCTCCAATCTTTGTCGAGCTACATATGAAGATCCTTCCTTCGTCAGGATGAAAAGATTACGGCTAAAGATTGTCTAAAACTGCTATTTTATATAAAATTAAATATCCCTAAGTATCGCTCTCGCCTTCTCTAAATCCTCAGCCGTATCTATTCCAATTCCTACGTGAGTGGTTTCAACCATTTTAATGCGTTTTCCGAACTCTAAATAACGAAGTTGTTCTAGTTTTTCAGAAGCTTCTAAAGATTTCATCGGAAGGCTGTAAAAGTCTAATAATGCTTGTTTTCTAAAAGCATAAATTCCGATATGCTGAAAATATCGAACACCAACATCTTTATCTCTCGGATATGGAATTACAGAACGTGAAAAATACAACGCAAACTGTGATTGATCCACCACAACTTTTACATTATTCGGATTATTGATTTCTTCTTCATCTTTAATTTCACGCATTAAGGAAGCCAAATCTACTTTATGATCAGGATCATTTTTAAAAGCTTCTAAAACCTGCGCTAAAGGCCCGGCTTCTGTAAAAGGTTCATCGCCTTGAACATTTACCACAATATCAACATCTAAATCTGCAACAGCTTCTGCAATTCGGTCGCTTCCCGATTCGTGTTCTTTGATGCTCATAATTGCTTTTCCGCCATGAGAAATAATTTCGTTAAAAATTAAATCAGAATCAGTTACTACAAAAACATCGTCAAATAATTTTGTAGAAACCGCGGCTTCATAAGTTCTTAAAATTACTGTTTTGCCTCCCAAATCCTGCATTAGTTTTGCAGGAAAACGTGTTGAAGCATATCTCGCCGGAATTACCGCTATTATTTTCATTTTTTATATCATTGCGAGGAACGAAGCAATCTCATCCTCAAATTAATTTATATTTTTATTTGCGAAACTCTACATAATCTTCACCGAGGTCATACTCAATGAACCCGCCAAAAGCTTATCATTAAACAAACTTAAATCGTCTGTTTTATCTTTTAGCCCTAAAGTATAAATCAACGGCAAGTAATGATCCGGAGTTGGAATTGCTAACTGAACGGCTTTATTCATTCTTTCGAAATCAATTAAAGGCTGAAAATTTCCATCCAATAAATAATTATTAACGGTTTCTCTGGCTTCAATCGCCCAGTCAAAACCATAATTATCTTTGTCGAAATTTCTAAAATCTACCAAACGTAGATTATGAACAATATTTCCGCTTCCGATAATCAAAACACCTTTGTAACGCAGCTCTTGTAATTTCTGAGCCAGTTCAAAATGATATTGACCTGATTTCGTATAATCAATACTTAACTGAATTACAGGAACATCAGCATTTGGATATAAATGTTTGATCACACTCCACGCACCATGATCCAACCCCCAGTGTTCGTCTAAATCAACATTTACGGGTTCTAATATTTTTTTAGTTTCTATTGCTAATTCCGGACTTCCCTTTGCCGGATATTGCACATCAAAAAGTGCCTGCGGAAAGCCTCCAAAATCATGAATGGTTCTTGGCATTTGCATCGAAGTCACTTTTGTTCCTTTGGTAAACCAATGTGCCGAAATACACAAAATAGCATTCGGCTGCGGTAATGTTTTGGCCAAATCACGAAAACCAGCTACAAACTGATTTTCTTCAATAGCATTCATCGGGCTGCCGTGTCCTAAAAACAAAACCGGCATTTTATCTGTATTCGAAAACGTTGATGAAATCGAATGTAAGTCGTTTAGTGTTGTCATTATAATAGTCTATTTTTTTGCCACGAATTTCACGAATTACTCTAATTTTAATCTCTGTAACAATTGATTATAGCTCTTTAAGTTTTTAGTATTAGAGTCGTAAACTTTAATTATTAAAGTTGAATCACTATTCATTATTGAAAATGAATTTCCTGCATTTCCAGGAAATCTTTCTTCAACTTTTGAATCAATAGTTCTTTTAATATATTCAGTGATTGATGTTTTATTAGAATCATTTAATTTAATTAAATATATACCTCATGTAGATGTAGGTGATGTATTACCACTTGAGCTGAAGATACATATATATTCATTTTTAAAC
>SEBM01000760.1 GCA_004296145.1 Flavobacterium sp. | reverse complement strand
AGAATTTAAAACATTATTGTATGGATTTACAATACGTTATCCTTGCCTCACTTGCATTTTTAGGTTTAATTGCAAGACTTATTTTCAGATATCTTATGAGAAATCATCCTAAGGAAATTATTAAGGATGGGGAACATAAGAAATTCAGGTGAAAAATAACCCCCGTTATATAGAAAAGGGGGTTATTACTTTTAAATTCTGAAAAAGACTACTCCGTTTCTAAATTGATTATCAGCTATCTTTTCATTTCCAAAACAATTACATGGTCTTCAACATAGAAACCATATTTGTTTATCTATCCCCCTAGATGATCAAAGGAATTGTGTTAGTGTGGTCAACCTTGTAGTAAACTTTGAGCGTCCACATTTCGCTTGGAAGTTTGTGATTCCCTGTTTCGCAACCACTGCATTTATAGATTTTGTTTGGTTGGAGTTCTTGGGTGTGTTTTTGTTATTAGCATGATACAAAAGTAAATGCCAGGTTGCCGCGAGTATCAATCGGAATCCGATAGAACTTCAGTACTTTCAACTGTTCACCTGGATATTGTAAATATAAAATTAACTTGACTACTCCAATTATTACTCGCACTATAAAAATGGAAGCTTCATTTTTGCTAGTCGGAGGATAAACGGATAAAATCGGGTAAATTTTGGCACCGTTTTATTCATCCTTTTTAGAAAACTTATTCAGCCTTATTCCATTATCTTTGTTATTTGATACACTTGAAATTATGTCTAAATTGTCCAATACACCAGCAAGCTCGTTATTATAATCTGTGTCCTCTAAAAGGCTATATTGATTTTTCTCTAATATATCTGCATACTGTACTCCAAGCATTGGTAGAATTTCTATAAATCGTTCCTTCGTAAATTTTTCTTTCTGAATTAAGATCATTTTCACCTTGTTTACTTCATTCGTGGAATTTATAAGTATAGCATTGAAAAGAGCTTCGGAAACTTCATTCGAATTATCTCCTAACAATTTTGCTAAAATATTAGCTAGCTGAGCGCTTTCCATTAAAACTGTTAATGTCATCGATTCTGCTATTGTAATTTTTTCTTCTATGCTGTAGATTGAAGAATTAAATAGGAGATCATAGTCAATGGCATCAAACTGATATTCTGTCCATAATTCTGGATTTTCACGATGGAAATGTTCCAACAAATTTATATTCATACCATTATGACTCTTTTTTAATAAGTTATAGTTCTCAAGAGTCATTGAAAGAAAGTTACTTGAAATTAATCGATCTACTCTATTTGAACTTACACCTACTAAATCTATTTCTTGGAATTCAAATTTAAAACTTTTTAGAAGATATTCCATTGAAGTATCTTCAATTAAGATGTTAGTAACAAACTCTTGAATAAATTGTTCAATATCTTCAGGCTGAACATCAGTATCATTCTCTAATAATTCTTCGCCCAACATTAAAAAGTTTTCCGGAAAATTAAGAAATTTTGAAATTTTTTCATCGATAGAGTTAATTCGAATATATTCGGAGACATTGTGCCAAGTGGCTACCATTTTATTTTCCTCTGCAATAAATGACCAAATATTTTGATCAGAAACTATATGAAGTGCTTGTATTTTAACATCTTCTTTTTTTATAATAAAATTTGCTTTACTTT
>SEBM01000180.1 GCA_004296145.1 Flavobacterium sp. | reverse complement strand
GGATAAAAATATAAAATATTTTAACATTTCCAAAAGATAAGTTAAAAACTTCTTAAGACTTTTCCAAATATTTTTACAAAAAAATCTAAAAGTCTCAATGAATATAACCCTTTTGTAATTGAAAACCAATCAAAAAAAAATTGAAAAATTTTTGAAAAATTTTCTAAAAAAATAAAAAAATAAGAAAAAGCTTAAATGTTCATGTTACATTTAAAATAATACAGAGCGGTTTTGCCACACAATACTGATGAAAATACCGAGATAAATAATGCAGAACATAAAATTAATAAAGCTCGAAGCAAGAAATCCTAATAATGATCCTGTTGCGGCTTTTAATGCACGCTGATGGTTTTTTGAATCGTATATTAATTCTCCTATAAATGCTCCAACGAATGGGCCAATAATGACTCCAAAAGGTATTGGAGAAAGGATTCCGACTATCAAACCAATGTTTGTACCCCAAACGCCATAAGAACTTCCTCCGAATTTTTTTGTCCCTTTTGCGGGAATAACATAATCTAGAATTGTAATGATTACTGTTATTGTAAGTGTGATTCCGAGTATCCAATAATTATTTTCTACGGCTTTTGTCAAATAGAGTAATAATAAGCCAACCCAACAAGACGAAAGCCCTGGCAAAACCGGCATGAAACTACCAAAAACACCAACAATCATACACACAAATCCTAATAACAACAATAGTGAATCCATATTTTTTTGTAATTTTGTACTTACAATAAATTTATAATATTATAATGTCCAGACTTTTAGCAATTTTATTTTTATTCTATTTTTTGATTTTTCCAATCAATCATAATATACATGCGCAAACCAAAAAACTTTCTATCGATGATCAATTGCTTCAGGACAGTATTTATAAAAGTACAAAGAAAAAAATATTAAATTTTTCGATGAAAGAATTTGATACTTTGTTTTTTGAATTCTTTAAGCGCAAAAGTGATCCGAATATTGTTTTGAGCAAAACTGAATTTTATAATTATACGGTACAGATTGCAACATTTTCTGATCGATTGGCCATTTTATATCCTGACCAGAAACAAGTTGCTGCACAAAATAAAGAAAAATGGCTATCTGAAAGTTACGAAGAATATCTGCAATACAAGTCTTCGCAAAAAAAATAATCGTATTTTTATACCTCAAATTTCTTAGTTCAATTCAACATCAAACCCTTGAAGCAGATTTCTCTTTTTTTATTCGTTTTAGTTTTAAATTCTTGTCAATATTTTGAGAAGCAGATTCCGTCTGAAAAAGAGTTATTGCAAAAAGAATTGAAATCTATTAACTGGAAAGAAGTTGATGAATTTCCGTCTGTTGCGGAATGTGAAAAAATTACTGAAAAAAAACTGCGCCAACAATGTTTTTTTGAAAAGATGACACAACTTATTCAGGAAAAATTAGATATCGATTCGCTTTCTATTCAGTATCCTCAACTCGATACAATACAAGTTAAAGTAACTGTTTTCCCGAATGCTAAAATCAAATTTGAACCGCAATTTTCAAAAGATTCTGTTTCTTATGATACAACCAAAGTTGATAGCATTTTGCAAGCCCGATTAATAGATTTTCCTAAAATAAATCCGGCTATTAAACGTGGAGTTCCCGTAAAAACACAATTTATCCTGCCTGTAATTTTGAAAGGAAAAAACGAGAAGTAAATTATATTTTTTCACCATATAAATAATATAAGTTCATTTAAATCAAACTTATAATATCTTATATACTTTTTTAGCTCTTAAAACTTCTTCCTTTCCATTTATAAGGCCCGAACAAACTGTATAAAGCTACAGCGGAACTGAAAAAAGGATACAATAAACTACTTAAAAGAAGACTTTTTATTCTGCTGGAATTTGTCAAAAAATTATTTGTTATATAAAGAAGTACAAAATCTATTGTGAGCTTTAGAAAAACAAATAAAACTAAAAACTGCCAGTACAATATTTCTAAAATCAGCAGTAAAAATCCGCAAACAAAACTCAGGTTTGCAAGGAACACAATTAATCCTAAAACTTTACCGAAAGTGCTTTTATAAGAACTTGTTTTTGCAGCCCAACGAACTCTTTGATAAAATAAAGATTTCCATGTTTCTGTTGGTTTTGTTTGTATAATTATCTCCTCTGATTTTAGGTAATTAATTTGATAAGGGTATAAATTTGCAACTTTTTGGAGTAAAAAAACATCATCTCCACTTGCGATTTTGTCATTTCCTTCAAAACCATTAAGTTTTTCAAACAAAGATTTCTTGTATGCAAAATTGGCTCCGTTACACATAAAGGCCTTTTTTATCCCGAAACTGCCAATTGTTGCGCCTTGTAAACTCGTAAGATCCAATTGTTGAAAATGATGCAAAAAAGAATTTTCGCAGTTGTAAGTAACTGCTCCCGCCAACATAGAAATATTATTTTCCTGGATATAATTATCAAATGTCAACAACCAATTGGGCGGAACTATACAATCGGCATCGGTGGTGATAACCCAATCTGTTTTTACGTGTTTCATTGCGGTTGAAATCGCATCTTTTTTGGGTGAATTTGAAGTTCGAATATTGTCGATTAGTAAAACTTCAAACCTGAAACCTGAAACCTCAAACTTTTCATCAGAATCATCATCAACCAAAACCACTTCAAATAAAGGAGCCGGGTAATTTAAATTTGATAAACTTTCTAAAAGAATTGGAAGATTTTCCTTTTCATTGCGAAACGGGACTATAACCGTAAATTTGGTTATAGCTTCTAAATCCGATTTTTGATATTTTTTTACTTTAAAAAATCCATAAACCAGTAAGGCAATGGTAATTACATAAATAGTTATTATTATGACGAAAGCCCAAATCATTGAACTGTTTTTGTTTTAAAGTTCAATACATAATAGCTTCCTAAAATTACCGGAAGTACAACATTTAAAAACCACATTAAAGTCGAGATAAAGACAACAATCCATTCATTTACACCCAAAATTCCGAAGAAATAAATGGCTACGCTTCCTTTTACGGCAAAGTCTAAAAACTGAAATGTAGGTAATGAAGAAGCAAGGAAATAAACAGATGTTACTGCAGCCATTAAAGTTAGATAAGGCAAATGAACATCAAAAGCTAAAAACAAAAAATAATATTGATGCGAGAAAACCAGATAACGGCAGATTCCTAAAAAGATGTTTTTTTGATGAACCGGTTTTGGGATTTCGTTAATCTTATGAATCAGTTTTTCTATTGAATATCCTTTTATTTTTATTTTTTTGATGGAAAACAAAACAATTATAAGCAACAAAAAACCGCCAAATAAAATAGACACAGTTTTGGTTGTAATAACATCGAATTTTGCATTAAAATACAACAACCCGAAAATTCCAAAAAAGACCGTTAAAACCATCTGGATTCCGTTGCAGATTAAGTTTAGAAAAACTACTTTTTTAGCGTCAGATTTTGGGTAATACAATGCTTTTCCTGCGTACTCTCCTACTCCGTTTGGTGTAAAAATTCCGGCTGTTAATGCCGATAAAACCTGTTTTGTAGCTTCAGAAACTGAGATTTGATGAATAACTTTAGCGAGATTCTGCCATTTCAGTATTTCAAAATAACGATTCAAAACGCTCAACAATAAAATAAATGCAATTCCTAAAACCGATTGATTTTTACGGAATAAAACAATGAATTTCTGCCAGTCTAATTTGTCATTGTTTGCCAGCTGATTGTAAATAAAATAAAATGCGCCGCCAACAATCAAAAGTTTGACCAGAAGAACGAGGAATTGTTTAGCTTTGTGGGGAATTGAAATCATGCCACAAAAGTAGTCAATTTGAGAATGAGAAAATGTGGCAATTAGAAAATTAGATAATGATATTCGAGGTTCAGAATAACTTGAAACCTTAAACTTGAAACAAAAACTCTCTTGACAAAAGAACGCATCATATTAGGCATTGACCCGGGAACAACCATTATGGGTTTTGGATTGATAAAAGTCATCAATAAAAAAATGGAATTTCTTCAGCTTAACGAGTTACAACTTTCTAAATATGACAATCATTACCAAAAGCTAAAAATAATTTTTGAACGTACAATCGAATTAATCGAAACGCATCATCCGGATGAAATTGCGATTGAAGCTCCTTTCTTTGGCAAAAACGTACAATCGATGTTGAAATTGGGACGTGCGCAAGGTGTTGCAATGGCTGCCGGACTTTCGAGAGATATTCCGATTACGGAATACGAGCCTAAAAAAATAAAAATGGCAATCACCGGAAACGGAAATGCCAGCAAAGAACAGGTTGCCAAAATGTTGCAACAGCTTTTGGGTTTAAAAGAACTTCCTAAAAATCTGGATTCGACAGATGGTTTGGCGGCTGCAGTTTGTCACTTTTTTAATTCAGGAAAAATCGTTGCCGGAAAAAGTTATTCTGGTTGGGATTCATTTGTAAAACAAAACGAGGATAAAATTAGAAAATAGTTTTCAGTCTCAGTTACAGTTTACAGTTATAACTGAAGCTGAAAAACTGAGACTGAAAACTGAGACTGAATACTAAAAAATGAGCGGCATCTACATTCATATTCCATTTTGCAAACAGGCTTGCCATTATTGCGACTTTCATTTTTCGACTTCGATGAAGAAGAAAGACGAAATGGTTTTGGCTTTGGCGAAAGAAATCGTTATGCGTAAAAATGAGTTTTTGGATGAAACTATTGAAACCATATATTTTGGCGGCGGAACTCCTTCTGTTTTAGAAAATTCAGAATTACAGCTTTTGATTGATACTGTTTATGCGAATTATAAAGTTGCTGAAAATCCGGAAATTACCATTGAAGCAAATCCGGATGATTTGTCTGCAGAACGAATTTTAGAGTTATCTAAAAGTCCGATAAATCGTCTGAGTATAGGAATTCAGTCTTTTTATGAAGAAGATTTGAAGATGATGAACCGCGCTCATAATTCGGCGGAAGCCAAAAATTGTTTAGCAGAAGCAACTAAATATTTCGATAATATTTCGCTTGATTTGATTTACGGAATTCCGGGAATGAGCGACGAAATGTGGAAACAAAATATCGAAACGGCTTTGAGTTTTGGTATTCCACATATCTCGAGTTACGCTTTGACGGTTGAGCCAAAAACGGCTTTGAGTAAATTAATTCAAACCGGAAAAATTGCTGAACCTCAGGATGAAGTGGCTTCAAATCATTTTATGATTTTGGTCGAAATGCTTCAGAAAAATGGTTTTATTCATTACGAATTATCGAATTTCGGAAAAGAAAATTATTTCTCTAAAAACAATTCGGCATATTGGCTGGGTAAAAAATACATCGGAATCGGACCTTCAGCACACAGTTATGACGGCATAAAACGAGGTTGGAATGTGGCCAATAATTCTCTTTATATAAAATCTATTCAGGAAAATAAACTTCCGATAGAAACCGAAACTTTATCTGTTTCAGATCGTTATAACGAATATATTATGACAGGATTGCGAACCATTTGGGGCGTTTCTCTGGAAAGAATTGAAAAAGAATTCGGATCTGAATATTTAGATTATCTGAAAAAACAAAGTCAAAAATTCTTTCACGACGATTTGCTTTCAATTGAAAATAATATTTTAAAACCAACTTTAAAAGGAAAATTCCTGAGTGATGGAATTGCTTCAGATTTATTCTATTTGGATACTTAAGTTTAACCGCTAGGTTCGCTAAAGTTTACGCAAAGAACGCAATATTTTTTTGTAAGAATTAAATTATATTTTTAATTTTAAACAAGTACATTTGAGTTTTAAAATTATTAAAACTACTTATGTCAGAAAATGATTTATCGCGAATTGTGTTTCATTCGGCTTTAAAAGTTCATCAAAGTTTAGGGCCTGGTCTTTTAGAAAGTGCTTATGAGGAATGTTTATTTTACGAATTAAAGAAATTAGGTCTCCGAATTGAAAAACAAAAAGCTCTACCATTAATTTACGAAGAAGTAAAATTAGATGTTGGTTACAGATTAGATATTTTAGTAGAAAATAAACTAATTTTGGAAATAAAGTCGGTAGATTGTTTAAATGAAATTCATTTTGCACAGCTATTGACTTACTTAAAACTCACAAATTGTAAACTGGGCTTATTAATAAACTTTAATGTTTCATTAATAAAAAATGGAATAAGAAGAGTAGCAAACAATCTCTAATAAAAAACTCGCGCTCTTTGCGTAAACCTTAGCGAACCTTGCGGTTAAACGACATGAAAGCAAAAATCAACAACTTCGAAATCGACTTATCAAAACCTATTGATATTTCTATCCCGTTAACCAATACAGACGAAAATCCGATTGCGTGGTATATCGAAAAACCAGTCATTGAACCCGTAGTTTTTGGAGACTGGATTGGAAAAGTTTCTGAAGGAAAATCTTCGACTAATTTTAATAATATTTTCTTCAATCCGCATGGGCATGGGACGCATACGGAATGTCTGGGGCATATTACACGTGAATTTTATAGCATTAATCAGTCACTTAAACAGTTTTTCTTTTTTGGAAAATTGATTACTGTTAAACCTGAAAAGCATGGAGACGATTTTATTATTTCCAAACAACAAATAGTCACAGCTTTAAACGGTTCAAAACCGGAAGCTATAATTATCAGAACGCTTCCGAATGAGAAAGACAAAAAATCACGAAAATATTCTAATACAAATCCGCCTTATTTGGCTGAAGATGCTGCGATTTTCATCCGCGAAAGCGAAATTCAGCATTTATTGATTGATTTACCAAGCGTTGACAAAGAACATGATGAAGGAAAATTATTAGCTCATAAAGCTTTTTGGAATGTAAAAGACATCGAAATTCTAAACGATGATGCACGATTAAATGCTACAATTACAGAAATGATTTATGTTCCTGATGAAGTTAAAGACGGAGATTATTTTCTGAATTTACAAATTGCTTCGTTTGAAAATGATGCTAGCCCAAGCAAACCTATTTTGTATACCATTTCAGATTTTAGAATGTAGATTTTAGATTTACACTTCCAAAAAATCTAAAATCTACATTCTAAAATCTAAAATTATTATGATCACGATTTCAAAAGATAAAAGCAAACTAGACGTTCCGTTTATTCAGAATTTTTTAAAAGATATTTACTGGGCTGCTGGGCGCACGATGGAAGAAGTCCAAAGAACAATTGACGCTTCGGTTTGTTTTGGGATTTATCTGGATGGCAAACAGATTGGATTTGCGCGCGTCATTACCGATTACATTGTTTTTGCTTATTTGATGGATGTTTTTATTTCAGAAGAATTTCGAGGTCAAGGTTATTCTTCTTTATTAATAGAAAAAATGATGAATGACCCGGAATTACAGGAAGTAAAAATATGGCGTTTAGCAACTACTGATGCTCATTTTTTATATCAGAAATTTGGTTTTACTGCCTTGGCGCATCCTGAAAAAATGATGGAAAAAGTAAATAAATAAGTCTCTTTTAATAAAGTTGTTTGTGTAAAATTAAATTCGACAGAAATGATATCTTTGTAGTAGAACATTTACACTAAACAGAAAATGAAGTCATTAAGTTTTTTAAATAATAAGATTCATTGCTCATTTTCTTTAAAATCATTTCTGTTTCTGTTTTATCTATTTCTTCATTTTCAAACAATTTCAGCTCAAAATTTCAGTCAGAAAGACACCACTAATTTTATTTATTATCCGGATAAAATAATGATCCGTGCTAACG
>SEBM01000179.1 GCA_004296145.1 Flavobacterium sp. | reverse complement strand
GTCATTACTACAACCATACATAATGAATAATAATACTAAATAAAATAACTTATATGTCTTTTTCAACTTTAATATTTTTAATATTTACAATTTTGTAGCTTTTTACTCTTCAAACAATTCCATCAACTCCAGCGCTCGTTTAATAGACTTTACATTTTCAAAAGTCAATAATAAACGTAATCCGTTTACGGTTTGTTTTTCTTTCATTTTACAAAGATTACTATGCTTTTGAACAAAAGTTAAAACGTTTCTAAACTTCGCAGATTGGTAATAATCAGATTGTTGGTCTGAAACGAAATATCCAATCATTTTACCTTGTTTAAGGACTAATTTCTCAATTCCGACTCTTGTTGCAATCCATTTGATTCTAATGCTGTTTAATAAAGAAACGGCTTGTTTTGGTAAAGGTCCGAAACGGTCAATTAATTTTCTTTCGAATTCCTGTAAACCGGCTTCGTCTTTTATAGCGCCTAATTCGTTATATAAAACCAATCGTTCTGAAACATTATTGATATATTCATCCGGGAACAATAATTCGAAATCAGCATCGATCTGAATGTCTTTTACATATTCTTTGGTATCAATATCATTTTCTTCCGGATAAAGGTCTTTGAATTCGTTTTCTTTTAATTCCTCGATGGCTTCGTTCATGATTTTCTGGTACGTATCAAAACCAATTTCATTGATAAAACCACTTTGTTCCCCACCTAATAAATCTCCCGCGCCACGAATCTCCAAATCTTTCATTGCAATGTTGAAACCGCTTCCCAACTCGCTGAATTGTTCCAAAGCCTGAATACGTTTTCTGGCATCTTCCGTCATAGAAGAATACGGCGGACAGATAAAATAACAAAATGCTTTTTTATTGCTTCGTCCAACGCGTCCTCGCATTTGGTGCAAGTCTGACAATCCGAAATTATTGGCATTGTTGATGAAAATAGTATTCGCATTTGGAACGTCTAATCCGCTTTCGATGATTGTGGTTGCGACCAAAACGTCAAAATCTCCGTTCATAAAACCTAACATCAATTCTTCGAGTTTGGCGCCGTCCATTTGTCCGTGACCAATTCCAACTCTCGCATTTGGAACTAAACGCTGAATCATTCCGGCCACTTCTTTGATATTTTCAATTCGGTTATTGATGAAGAAAACCTGTCCGTTTCTTTGAATTTCATACGAAATTGCATCACGAATAATTTCTTCATTAAAACCAACTACATTCGTTTCAATCGGATAACGATTTGGCGGAGGTGTAGTTATTACTGATAAATCGCGCGCCGCCATTAATGAAAACTGCAAAGTTCTCGGAATTGGCGTTGCCGTCAATGTTAGTGTATCGACATTTGCAGCAATCGTTTTTAATTTATCTTTTACGTTAACTCCGAATTTTTGTTCTTCATCTACAATCAATAAACCAAGGTCTTTAAAAACTACATTTTTGTTCACTAATTGATGCGTTCCAATTACGATATCCAGTTTTCCTTCGGCTAAATCTTTTAAGGTTTGTGTTTTTTGTTTTGCCGTTCTAAAACGATTCAAGTAGCCAATAGAAACCGGCATATCTTTTAAACGTTCTGAAAAAGTTCTAAAATGCTGATACGCCAAAATAGTTGTCGGAACCAAAACGGCTACTTGTTTACTATTGTCAACTGCTTTAAATGCCGCACGAATAGCAACTTCTGTTTTTCCGAAACCAACATCACCACAAACCAAACGATCCATCGGGCGGTCGCTTTCCATATCGGCTTTTACTTCTGCCGTCGATTTGGTTTGATCGGGTGTATCTTCGTAAATAAACGAACTTTCTAATTCGTTCTGTAAATAACTGTCCGGTGCAAACTGAAACCCTTTTTCTAAACGACGCTTTGCATATAACTGAATCAAATTGAATGCAATATGTTTGACGCGCGCTTTGGTTTTTTGTTTTAAAAGCTTCCAGGCATTTGAACCTAATTTGTATATTTTTGGAGGTGTTCCGTCTTTTCCGTTGTATTTTGAGATTTTATGAAGCGAGTGAATACTCACATACACAATATCATTATCGGCATAAACCAATTTTATGGCTTCCTGCGTTTTGCCTTCCACCTGAATTTTCTGCAAACCGCCAAACTTCCCAATTCCGTGATCGATATGCGTTACATAATCACCAACCGAAAGTGCGGTCAATTCTTTAAGCGTAATATTCTGCTTTTTAGAATATCCGTTTTTAATGTTGAATTTATGATAACGCTCAAAAATCTGATGATCTGTATAAGCCGTTATCTGATTTTCTTCATCAATAAAACCTTGATATAAAGGCAGTACAACGGTATGATATTGTTTTCTGATATTCTCAGAATTGGCTTCGTCTAAAGTTTCAAAAATATCGTGAAAACGTTTTGCCTGCGTTTCATTCGAACAAAATAAATAATTTTTATATCCGTTAAAATGATTGTCGCTCAGATTATTCAACAACAAATCAAATTGTTTGTTGAAGGATGGCTGAGGCTGCATATGAAATTCAAAACTTTTTGTCGTTTTGAAAATGGGTTTAGAAGCCAATTCTACAATCGAAAAATCTAACGCTCTTTTTATAAATGCTTTCTGATTTAAGAATAATTTCTCAGGTTCGGCATGTTTTATTTCTTTCGAAAGTTTCTTAAAAGCTTCTTCTGCCCTTGCAAATTGTTTGTCTAACTGACTAAAAAGTCCGTCAGTATTTTGAATGAAAAGAACCGTTTTTTCGGCAATATAATCTAAAAAACTCTCACGGTTTTCCTGAAAAATTTTGTTTTCGACATTCGGGATAATCGTGATTTTTTTATGCGTTTCTACAGACAATTGTGTTTCAACATCAAAACTTCTGATGCTGTCAACTTCATTTCCAAAAAATTCAATTCGGTACGGATGATCGTTTGAAAAAGAAAACACATCGACAATTCCGCCTCGAACAGAAAATTCGCCGGGTTCAGTGATAAAATCAACTCTTTTAAATTCGTATTCAAACAAAACTTCGTTGATAAAATCAATTGAAATTTTGTCGTTTAAAGCGACTTTTAAAGTGTTTTTATCGAGTTCTCTTCTTGTTACTACTTTCTCAAAAAGTGCTTCCGGATAGGTAACAATTATAGCTGGTTTTTTTCTGGAATTAATTCGGTTTAAAACCTCAGCACGAAGCAGCACATTGGCATTGTCGGTTTCGTCAACCTGATATGGGCGGCGAAAAGAGGCTGGATAAAACAATACATCCTGCTCACCAATCATTTGTTCCAGATCATTCAAATAATACGCCGCTTCTTCTTTATTATCTAAAACAACCAAAAAAGGCAATTCGGTTTTCTTAAAAACACTTCGGATAATAAATGAAACGGATGATCCCAGCAGTCCGCTAAGATGCATTTTTACTTGGTTTTGCTCTAGTAATTGTTCAGCAATCTGCTGTGCTTTTGGCAGATTGTCGTACGTTGTATATAAGGCGTTTTTACTCAACTTTAGGTATATTTTGATCTAATGGCGGCGCAGAATTCGGAATCGCGCGTGCCGTGTCTAACATTTTTAAGAAATCTGCCTCTCCTTCTTCTTTCGGAATTTTGGCTTTTTCTACAATTTTGTCCATTTGTCTTTCTAATGAAACCAATTCTTTATTGATTTCACTAATTAAAAAAGCAACTTTATCATCCGGGATTTTATTTAAATGAATAAACAAATCCATCATTTTGATTTTGGTGATCAAAATCGAAATTCTGCTTCTTATCTGTGGCTGATTAAATTGCGTCGGAATATTATTGTTTAAAAGCATTGCTTTTTTAGCAATTGCTGCTGATTTTTTCTGAAATGCGCCTATTGTTTTCCTAGGTTTCTCTCCAATTTCCTCCAGAAAATCGCGCCATTCTTTCCATGCAGTTACATTTTGTTCAGAAACATCATTGATTGGTTCATCAATAAAAATCCATGCTTTATTGATGTTATTAAATATGACTTCCTTTTTTTTAGCTTCTTTTTCGTATTCTGCACGTCGTTTTTCATCTTCACCCTGACAGGAATTCAGCACAAAAATCAATAGAAGAAAAAAAGATATTTTATATTTCATTTGGTAAAACATTAAGCTACAAAGTTACAAAGTAAATTTACAATTATAAAGTCTGATTTTTGCTAAAGATTCTATAAATCAGTCTTGTGTTTTTGCTGCTTATATTTGGGGAAATTTATTGTTGTTGGTTTTTTTACCGCAAAGCACGCAAAGATTTTTATTTTGCACTAAGCTAAGAAACACAAAGTTCGCAAAGCCAGATGTTGAACCAGCTTTGCGAACTTTGCGTTTTTATAAAATAGTTTAGGTTAAAAAATCTTTGCGTGCTTTGCGGTAAAAAACACCAACATAATTAATTTTTCAATTCGAGAATAATCCAAAAAACAATCTTCATCATTATTAATTTTATAATTTAATGTTTGAAAAAACGTTGATATTTGCGAAAACGTTATATTTGCAACACTAAACCTAAAGAAATGAATCCAAAAATATTAATCATTGGCGCTTGCGGTCAGATTGGGACAGAACTAACCCAAAAGCTGCGTAAGTTATATGGAACAGAAAATGTAATTGCTTCTGATATCCGAAAATTAAATACTGATGTTGTTAATTCAGGTCCTTTTGAAGTGGTCAATGCTTTAGATTTTAACCAAATCGAACATCTTGTTGAAGTTCATAAAATTACTGACATCTATTTAATGGCGGCACTTCTTTCTGCTACTGCTGAAAAAAACCCTGCTTTTGCCTGGGACCTGAATATGAATTCTTTATTTCATGTTTTAAATTTAGCAAAAGCTAAAAAGATCCAAAAGATTTTCTGGCCTTCAAGTATTGCTGTTTTTGGGCCAACAACTCCAAAAGAAAATACACCTCAATATACTATTATGGAGCCTTCTACAGTTTACGGAATCAGTAAACAAGCGGGTGAAAGATGGTGCGAATATTATCATAATATTTATGGTGTTGATGTGCGCAGTATTCGTTATCCGGGTTTAATAAGCTGGTCGACTCCTCCGGGCGGCGGAACTACAGATTATGCCGTTGATATTTTTTATAAAGCTATTGCCGATAAAAAATACGAGTGCTTTTTATCGTCTGAAACCAAAATGCCGATGATGTACATGGATGATGCTATTGAAGCTACTATTAATATCATGAAAGCTCCTGCTGAAGAAATTAAAATTCATTCTTCTTATAATTTGGCTGCTATGAGTTTTACTCCAACTGAAATTGCTGCCGAAATCAAAAAACATATTCCGGAATTTGAAATTACGTATAATCCTGATTTTCGTCAGAAAATTGCAGACAGCTGGCCGGCAAGTATCGACGACAGTTCTGCAAGAGAAGACTGGGGCTGGAATCATAAATTTGATTTGGAATCAATGACTAAAGATATGCTGGAACATTTGGCATAATCTAAAAACAATAAAATTGTAAAGCGTGTTATTTTTAAAATGACACGCTTTTTTTTTGACTTTTATTTTAAGATATACATTGATTACATAATTTATTTACATTTGACTATCATCTTTATTTCAAAATCATCAATCAAATCACAACAAAATCATCAATCAAATGACAAATTCTTATTATCCTGTCGAACAAAGCAAAAGAACTGCAATTGTCGACATACTTCGGGGCTGGGCTATATTGGGCGTGGCAATTGGCAATTATATAGATTTTCTGTACATCGGTATAGAAAAAGAGATTAAGTTCGATACGTTTTCTGAAATACTTCGAATGATCAACCGTTATTTTTTCGCAGCAAAATCCTGGACATTACTGACACTTTTATTTGGCTACGGATTTGCCATTTTACTTAATAATGTAGCTTCTAAAGGAAAAAATCCAGTTACCTTTTTTGCCTGGCGAATGGTATTACTATTTATTTTAGCTTTTATTAATTCTGCTTTCTGGCTTGGGGACATCTTAAAAGATTATGCTTTTTTAGGGCTCGTATTATTACTTTTTTACAGATGTTCTGCCAAAACTTTGGCAATTATTTCTGCTGTAATTGTTCTTACTATTCCTTTTGTCATGGCTTATGTAAATGGTCTGAAAATCGAACATCCTGCAATTGGGACGAATCCAGAATACTTAAAATTATATCATTCCGGAAACTGGATTGATTTTTTCAGGTTTCATCTGCTTGCTTCTTTTTACGAACAAATTATTGTTCCTGGTTATGCTATTACGGCTCATTATGTAATGCTGGCTTGTATGCTTTTTGGTTTTATGCTGCAAAAAATAAGTTTTTTTGAACGCTTAAGCGAATTGAAAAAACTCTTAAAATATATCTGTGGAATTAGTTTGATTTTCGCCGTTATTATCGGAATCGTCTTTAATGTTGCTATAATTTATAAGGCCGAATTTTTAAAATTTTTCCATCCCCTTTACTGGCTGGTTTTAAGTACGATGGTTTTTATATCGACTTCAATTTGCCTTTTATATGTCAACGGTAAATTAAAAACAACTTTCAGCTATTTTAGCGCAGCCGGAAAAATGACGCTGACCAATTATATTAGTCAAAACATACTAGCTGCTTTTATTTTTTCGGGAATTGGTTTAGGAATTGCAGATTCGATGCCTTATTGGTTTTACTTTTTGCTGGCTATTTTTGTGTTTATCATTCAATTATTTATAAGCAAATGGTGGCTTTCAAAATACAATTACGGCCCGATCGAATGGTTATGGAGATCTGCCAGTTACAGACAATTATTTCCTTTTAAGAAAATTCAGCCTGAAATTACTGCCGACTGACCATAGGCAATTTGGATCATCATGGGCAGCAACAATGGCACAGAACGGTGACACGCCGCCAAGCTGCATGTTGAGCATATGCGTGGAGAGCATGTGTGGGCCGTCGTACCCTCTGAAGACGACATTTGAAACTTACGTATACACCTACAGCTCTCCAAGTACCGTCAACAACCAAGCCGGTGTATTCTCCATCCGTTGCGTCGGCCAGGCATACGTCGGCCTGGACAATGTACGTGTTGATCCGGTTTTCGTGCCTCAGCCATCGCCTAGTTCGTCAATACCTGGCGTCGGCGGTAGTTCGGGAGCTGGGCTATCAACGGCATTCACTGCATCTACTGGTACGGGCATCGGACCCTCGGTCTCTTCTTCGACGGGTGCATCCGCTCGCGCTTCTGTTCGAACTGTCACCACTTCTATACTCAGCACGTACACGACTACGGCATACGCCACTCAGACCCTGACTCAGACGGAGAGTGCTCAAGCAATCACGATTACTCAAGTCAGTACGGAGCCAGGTAAGTTTGCTGCTCCTTTCTCGCAACCACCGGGCATCGCAAGTGTTTGGATGGGCTGTTTGATGCTATTGCCAGCGTTCGATGCATAACCGGATCGAAAGATGCAACATTTGCTTCATTCTACTTGCATCAGATCAGGGCAGCCGAACATGAAATCTGACAAACTATGTCCAATGCTGACTGTACTTCGCAACAGGTTCATCCGTCAGCTTCAGCGGGCAGAACGTCACCGATTATTATACAGCCACGTTGACCACTCTCTCAGAAGTGGTATCGACCGCCTACTTCACGGGGTATACCACGATAATTGTGACTACATTGTCAATATCTCCGCCCGAAACAGTTTACTTGAACGGCTCGGTTTCCACCTACACCCCCGAAGCGAGCACTGTGACTTTTACGACGGCTTTTGAGACCACTCTCATTC
>SEBM01000178.1 GCA_004296145.1 Flavobacterium sp. | reverse complement strand
ATCGTAGAGAGTTACAAGTATATTTTTATTGGTTGTCAATTTATAGATATTAGATGTAATTCTCAAAAATGCTTTTTAGATACTCGGACCGATCTAAGTAAGAATACTTAGAAGCAATACATCTTAAATGTGCAGCCTTTCTAATTTTATTAGCCTCTGCTTTTGGTAAACTCAGTATTTTTTCACAAATTTTCATAAGTTCATCCTCGTTTCTATAAAAGAATGCTTCTTTGTTGTCTTCAAAAAATTGAAAATGCTCTTCACTTGCAGGTGCCAACATAATACCGCCTACTGAGGGTACTTCAAACGTCCTCATGTTATGAGAGTTCAAATTATGTGGACGGAATATATTCAATTGTATTCTATATTTTTGAAGGGTTTCCCAAAGCTCAGGACCGTAAATTGGATCGTTAATTTTTATATTTTGAGCTTTTACGTATTTAGCCCATCCGTTCCCGAAGACATCGATGGAATACCCATTGCTAGCTAAGTTGTTTAATATTTTTGTTCTGTTGGCATCGGGGTTCCCAACAAATGCTATTTTGTTAATTTCCTCAGATGGAAGGAAATCATAAACGTTTCCAGTATGGTCGTAGCCAAAAGGCAAAAACAATACATCAGCACTGTAAATCTTAGCTAATTCATTTATGATGTTTTTACTATAACTAAGATGTAAGTGATAAATGGATAGACTATTCTTAACGTTAGCGTTCCCACTTCCCTTATGTGCAAATGAAAATGGATGATCAGGGTTGTAATTGATTAAAAAAATGCCTTTTTTACGTATTTCAAGAAGAGTTTTGGGATATATTTCCATTCCTTTAAAGACCCAAACAATATCAGGGTTTATTATACTGATTTCATCTAAGAGTTTATTGTTTATTTCGTCTAAGATTAACTTTGGATATATTTTATGAATAATTTTTTGACCAATAGTATTGTACTTTTTTCTAAAAATGTTCCCGGCTGGAAATAAAAATGTTTTGACCCCAAGTTCATTTAGGTGTTTACAATAGTGATTTTCAATCGCCCATATATCGGAACTACCACTTATTAAAATCCTCATTTTTTATTCAACTTACTTAACTCTTCAATGATTGTTTCTGAGATTTTTTCGAAAGTCCAGTTACGTATAATTTTTCTTGATTTTTCTCCCATAGTAATTAGGTCTTGACGTGAAGCTGTCATGATATGAATTTTGTTAGCTAAATCGTGAAGGTCGTCATGCTTAAAGATCATTCCGTTTTCTTTTATCAGGTCGCTAGCGCACCCCACTCTATCCGATACCAATATCGCTTTGCCTGCCGCCATTGCTTCATTTATTGTTAAACCCCAAGTTTCACTCTTTGAAGGCAAGCAACATAGATCAGAGGCGTGGTAAATTGATGGAATTTCTGACTGATTTTGAAAGTCTAAAAAATGTATATTATTATTCCGTAGATCTTTTAAAAATTGTTCCTCTGGGCCATTTCCTACCATTAACAAATGTAAATTCTTATTCTTTTGTAACTTAAAAGCTTCTATGAGTATTTTCAAATTTTTGACTTCTTCAAACTTTCCTGCGTAGAGTATAATAATATGTTTATCTGATATTTTTAATTGTACTCTTAGGTCTTGTATTTTTTTATTTTCCTTTACAGCGAAACGACTATTATCAATGGCATGTGGTGCCCAAACTAAGTTTTCTTGCTTTACCTTACAGGCTTCAAAATATTTTTCATTAGCAGTACCAACATAAAAAAACTTGTTTATATGCGAATAGACCCAAGTAAGAAATTTAATTCTCAACCACGATTTGAAACCGCTATTTTGATTTAACAACGTAGAGTCTCCACGGAACCATAATGGAATCTTACCTTTGAAATGCCTTATTACTTTCAAATGGCTTTTGTAAGCCCAGCCGAAAATCAAAATAGCATCTGGGTTAAAAGAATTGATTTTAGAAATGATATTAGGATTATGAATCCCGTTAAATTTATGAGAGCCTGGCTGTTTGGATACATTTTTCAACATCTCATATTGATATCCATTTAATAGAGGGATATCCCATTCAATTTTTTTTCCGAACCCAGGGTCAAACTTTTGTTCTAAGCAACTATCTCCCCATGTATAGAATACTTTCAGATCGCATTGCTGCGAAAGTTGCTGAAAAATTGGAGCATAATATTGAATAGGGTGAGTAAGAATTATAAGTAGTTTCAATAATCAGAACATTAGTATTTACCAGGATTGTTCTTCATTGCAATTAGGCTAGCGCTGCCATTTGTTAATGGAGCATCTATTCGAACTAATTTTCTATTATTTAATTGATAAAGTTGGTATTCTAAGCTGATCAAGTATTCCTGCGCAGAACCCGTTAAATTTCCCGCATTTTTTTCTGCCCAATCTACAAATTCAAATAATATAATTGGTGCATTTTCTTTTTCTAATAGGTGTTTTCCTCCCTGAAAAACCTGAAGTTCGAAACCTTCGACATCAATTTTTATAATGTCTATCTGTTCTTTGATTAACGTGTTTAAAATTAAAGTATCTAATTTTGCACATTTTACCTTTTCTGCCTTGGTAGTAAACACCGGGGCAAAAGAGCCTGTGCCAAATTTGGTTTCATCCGAATAAAAGTTTATTTCTTGGTTATCATTGTTGCTTAATCCAAGCTGTAATGTAGTAATGTTTAATATTGAGTTGAGCTCTATATTATCAATTAAATAACGATAAACTCTTGGAGAAGCTTCAATCGAAAATATCTTGAGCTCTCCGAATTCTTTAGCAACTGATAAACTGAAAAGGCCAATATTAGCTCCAATATCTAAAAATGTTTTTAATTTTTTTTGGCGGATTTCATTTTTTATAAATTCAATCTCGTCGACTTCGTATTCACCATTAATGAAAAGATGACTTCCGACCGGTTCAATTAAGTTAGGGATTTTAATTAAAAGTCGGTTTTTTATAGTGATTATAATATCTCTTTTGTTGTTTAACAGCCTTAATATAAAATTGCTAACAGTTGTCTTCCCTTTAAATTTGGGAATGAGTTGGAATAATTTAGATAGATTTTTCATCGGATAAGAATTCGCTGTAATGTTCTGATGCAGTTTTGAAACGATCTTGCTTTATATATCGATATGAACTCTGCGAAATATGTTTAGATAATGAAATTTCGTTTCCTGTTTCGAACATGTTGTCCTCCATATGATAGAAAGCGGCAAGTTCTTTGCATCCTCCAATATCACTACAAATTACATTGCATTGGTTAGCAACAGCTTCATGAAACACGAAAGGACCAATTTCAAAACATTCAGAAGGTATGATGACAAAATGAGACTTACTATACAACTCAAGTAATTCTTTTTGATTTTTTTCTCCTAAAAAATGTATATCTTCTCGCTTTTTGGCTTCTAGGACTAAATTGTTAATTTCTATATTTTCGCTAAATGGCTTCGCAGTGATCCATAATTGCTTGTCTAGTAACACAGGTAATTTTAGCCATGCTTGTAATAATGTTACTATTCCTTTAATTTTTACCAAGCGTCCATTAAATAGGTATATTGTTTGATTAGTAGGTTTATTAGGTGGGTGATTGAGAAAGAAGCTGTTGATGCCATGTCTCACCATTTTAATTTGACTAGCTGGAACCTGATTTATTTTTAAAATGTTTCTTATCCCTTCAGAATAACACCACCATTGGTCTGTAATATTTTTTAATTGCTCAAAGGCGTTCGTATTTAGCTGAACCAAATGTTTGGTTTTTACAAATGCAGGGAGTGCTTTGTTCTTTAGATATAGGTGGTTTAATCCATTTGCAAAGAAATACGGGAGTTTGGTTTGTGTTTTGAGCAAACAGGCCGTACAATTTTTGATGTCAGGCTTTATTTGACACTCACTTAATGTGTTGCCGTACAATAAGGTTTCTTTTGGACAAGATATTGGGGTGTGGTAGCTGGTAATGACTTTTATGCCTGTGTTATGTTTGATAACTGATTTAAATAAGTTAAGGCCGATAGTTGCAGTAAAACTTTGAATATGCAGTACGTCTAAATCAGAAAATTCTGGCTGTTGCTTTACGAAATTCTCCCAATTAACCATGTATTTGGAATCATTTTTACTGTGAATAAAATCTGTTTGAAGTGAAGTCTGATAATTTATACCAAAAACCATTGCTTTAAGATGGTAATATCTGCAAACTTTTAAGCTTTCGTCCTCATATACTGTATTCTCATCAGAAAAATATGCTGATGGGGCTGTGGTTATAATATAAACTACGTCACCCTTCTTTTGAAGAAAATCTGTATAGCTTTCCACATAAACCTCCGTACCACCAAAGTTATGAGGGAAGTAATTAGAGCAGGCAAGTAGTATTTTCTTCGGCAAGTTATTTTTGATTATTGTAGATGTTTAAGCCCTTTTCTAAAACCTTTGTTCTGTTGTAGTACTATGGAACAGCTAAAAAATCCCCTAGTAAATAGGAGAACTAAAAGATGTTTGATAAGACCGAGATTGGACCATTTTTGCAATGGCAACCTGTTCTTTTTTGCAACTAGTGCAGAGCTATAACTTAAGCCGTATGCTAGCTTTCTTAAATAATGTTTATTTAATCTTTCACGAGGCATGTAATGTGAGAGATGTAAAGAAATAAACTTCCCAATTCCGTATCCACTTTGTAATGCGAAATGATTCATATCCGTATCACCACCAGAAAGTAACAAATCTTTTGTCCTGTCACTTATTACATTTTTATTAACGGAAAGGAAATAATCAATAACAATGGTCTTTCTAATGGCCATGCCAGCCCCGAAGACCATAAATTTATCCTCATTTGAGAAACCAATTATATCTTCTTCATTATCTTCATCTATTGCGCAAAGATGCTTGTGGTTTAAGAACCATTTTTTGGGAGGTTCTTCATAGACACCATAAGTATTTCTTGCCCCAATAATACCTAAGGCTTCATACTTATTAAATATTTTATTAATATTTGTAATATAATCTTTACTTAGCCAGTTGTCATCATCGCAAAAAATTATGTGATTATATTTGGCGGTAAAGCCTCCCTTTCTTCTTGCATAATTTAGACCAGGAAGCGGCTCGTCAATAATTTTGTAACGATTGGTTAGGATTTCATATTTTAAAATTTGATTTAGTGCAGTATCTTTGGTGTTATCCGTAGAATTATTATTTACAATGATCACCTCCCAAGCGACTTCATTTGGAATACCTTGTAGTGACAAATGCTTGATGGTTTCAGGTAGTCTTTTTGCGCTGTTATAACAGCATATCACAATTGAAACACCTTTCATTATTTCCATTTTGTTAGAACTGTCTTTCCTAGTGTAAATATTTTTTTTAAATGATAATAATCAACAAATCGCGACTGGTGATAAAGGGTTACTTTTTCCTTTTTTTGGTTGCTATAAGTTAACCCCCTTAAAAAGGTGCTAATTGCTGGGAATAGATGATATTTTTTTAGATATTTTATTTTCTGTTCTATAATAATTTCCAGCTTATCGTCATAAGTATCTTCTTCTAAGGCACGTTCTACAACCTCAATAGTTTTCTTGTAGTCGCTAATATCAATTGTTAGATATGAGTTTAAATCGAAATATTCGTGAATATCTGGGGCGCCATAATATATTGGCATCGTATGAGCAAGATAACATTCTGTTATTTTTTCGGTAAAGTATCCATTGACGGCACTATTTTCAATAGCAATAGAGTATTTGTAAGGCGCAAGTGCATCCCATTTGTTTAAAATTGGATTGAAGCCCCTACCATAAACATCCAATCTATCTTTAAAATGACCAATTAGCTTATTCACTAATGCGTATCTTAACTTATGACCAGGTAAAACCGTTAGATCGGAGCATACAACTGAAATTTTTTTCTCCTTTTTAACATTCACGAGACTTAGCAGCTCGTCTATATTCTTATGCAGGTGCCAGTGATTATATTCATGTATCTTAACTATATCAGTGTGAATAATATCGTCCCTAACAGTTAGTATCTTTGCAAACTGAGCTAAATAATTACTCAAATAGGTTTTCTGGTTATGAACTTCGTCTGTCATAAAGAAAACATTACCTCTGTTGCAAATTGCTGACTGCTTATCTAGATTTTTTGGAAGACCTCCCCAAACAATCCAGTAGTCGCAATCTTGAGCATCATTATCGATTTCAAATTTGAAGTCATCTATGGAAGGATGAATCTGATGCTTTAAAAAGCTGTGCCCCCAAGGTGTGGACAATTTAATTATTTTTTTGCTCAAGTTATTTTGTTAATGGAACTATTCTAATAATATCTCTACTTACAGAAACCGTATGGTTAAACTGGCTAGCTCCTTTTACTATTTTATATACCTGTTGTGGGCTTATCATCATTTTATTGGCCAAGTCTTTTTGCTGCCAGCCCCATTCATCCAGCTTTTTTAAAACTTTTAAGGCTATTTGCTGAGATTCGCGAAGCATTGCCCTGTTTTTAATTCACTCTTTGTTGTTTGCTAAGGTATTCGTTTTTTCTTTAGCTACTAATATCAGAATTTTTCTTTATTAGTCATAAGTTTCTCCTAACAATTCAAAAAAAGACCTATTATTAAATACGGCGTGTTGGTTTAAATATGATTTTACCCACTTAAAAGAAAACAATTGCTTTCAAAGATGCTAACGATATTCATTTAATCAACTTATAGGTTTATTCATTTGGGTTTTCTTACTAGTATATGTTCAATTATTTATAATTATACTTTTTTAAAAAACTTTCTACGTCAAAGAAATTCTTTTCAACCTCTTTTAACGCTTCCGCTTCGAAATCCCACCACTTTACTGAAAGCAATTTTTTGATAGTTTCTTCATTGAACCTATATTTCTTAATTTGTATAGGTGAACCCACAGCGATGGCATAAGGGGGGATATCTTTAGAAACCACACTGCCAGCTCCTATAACCGCTCCATCGCCAATGGTAATGCCGTCTAAAATGGTAACGTTCATGCCGATGAAAACATCGTTTCCTATAATAATTGGTTTTCGTTCTTCAATCTTGTCTTCTAGTGAATATGAGTAACCTACTTGTTTTTTTGTTGAATAAAAAATAGGAGAGGTTGATAGACCATTTGCTGGGTGAATTCCCCAGCCACACATTACATTTGGCCCTATAGAGCAGTATTTTCCTATTGTTGTTAACGAAATGAAAGCATTAGAGGATATATAAGTTCCTTTTCCAATTTTAGAAGAAGTTATAGCGAACGGTGCGGAAAGTTTAACGGTTTCATCTTTATCAACATCATACAAATGTCCTTCTATCAAATATTTTAAATGATGTAATTGCGGAATTAGCTTCGCAAAGAAATTAAAAATGAATCTCCTCAATATTTGTTTCATCTGTGGACTATGGCTGTTGGTAATACTACGTTACCGAAATCAACATTCTTGTACATTGAATATTCTGTTCCCGAATCCTCAATTTCATACTCTATGACGTCATTCACACGGTCCAAAAACTCTACATTGGGAGAATGAAGATCAAAATCAAATTTATAGATAGCAGGTAACAAATATCCAGCAGGTAAGGTTATAACCAATTCATTTTTAAAGTTATCATTGGATAAAATGACATTTTTAGCAAAGATGGTGGTATTAAGTTGAGTTCTTACATAGAAAGTAAGTGTGCAGTTATCAGGTTTTTCAAGTGTGTTTGATAATTTAATATTGATAATAATTTCTTTATTAA
>SEBM01000759.1 GCA_004296145.1 Flavobacterium sp. | reverse complement strand
GTTTTGAGTTTTGACGCTGGAAATTTTGATTCGCACCAAAAATTTTACAATGAACTTCCAATTAAACCTCATATTGCGATTTATGCAGCTGGATTTTTAGTGGATAATGAAAAAGCTTTAAGGGATTTCAAAGGAGCTCAACAAATGATGATTACAAATTACATGGGAGCTGTTTCTATTCTAAATATTATTGCGATGGATGAAAGCAATAAAAATCTAGAAAGAATTATCGGGCTTTCTTCACTTTCAGGGGTAAGAGGAAGGAAAAGCAATTTCGTTTACGGAAGTACAAAAGCGGCTTTTACTACTTATTTAGCAGGTTTAAGACAAGAATTAACTCAACGAAATATTAAAGTTAACGTTTTGATCAGCGGATATATCAATACAAAAATCAACGATGGTTTAGATCTCAACAAAAATCTTCTGATGGAACCTGATTATGTAGCAAAACATATCGTCAATGCAGGAAATTCCTTTACCATAGTTCCGAATTTTAAATGGAAAATGATTTATCTCATTTTGAAAATGTTGCCGGAAAGTTTAGTGGCTAAATTGCCGTGATTACTTTTTGAAAGTAGATTTCTTCTTCAAAAAATCTATGATATTTTGATATTTATCTGTCTCTTCTTCATTTACAATATACGTGAAAGGAGTTCCCATTTGAGCAGTGATATAAATGGTTTTTCCAGAAACCTCGTAGGAAACATATTTCCAAATACTTCTTATATCGTACTGCTCACTTTTGATGTAAAATGAATTTTCATCAAAGTACAGTTCTGAAACAGAGTTAAATCCTTTAAGTTCAGCTATGTGTTTATTTAATTTAGAAATATAGTTTGCTTTATTAAATAAGAAAATGAATAGATAAAGAACGCTAAAAATGACCAGAAAGATTCCGAGAAACCTTAAAAAGTCAATTCTGCCTCTATCGCTTTTGAAAATACTATCAACAATACTTAAAAATAAAACGATAAAGAAAAAATTTTTTAATAAGGTAGGTAATTTCTTTTTCCAAGAATAGAAAAAGTATTTTTCCATTTGTCTTTTAGCGATTTTTTCATCAAAATTGATAAATACTTGTAAAGAACTTTCCATGTGCATTTTGTTTTTGTAAAAATATCGATTTACTCAACATCCTGCAACAATTCCAAAGCCTTCATCATGTCAATACCTTTACCCAAAACTGGTTTAAACAAATCTCCTTTTCCATTAATTCTTTCCAAAGCATTATGAATATTAAAATCAGTTGGCTTTAAACCTTTCTTTAACTCTTCCCATTCTAAAGCATAGAAACAGATGCGACTTTTTTTGGTCTTAGACTATAAACGCTTGCTAAAGTTTGTCCGATTCTATTTTGAAGATAATCGAGATAGATTTTTTTGTCGTCTCTTTTACAGCCAAACGTAATCGCATTTCAACAGAAAGAGCAATCACTACTTATTAAACCATAAGCCACGCCTCAGTTTTATAGGGAAAGAATATTTGATTGTAATATTTTTTTCTTTTAAAAAACTGTAGTAGAGCAAAAGAAGAAGTATAAGAATACTTTTTATACTGTATTATGTTTAGGCTAATAAAGAAATTTCTTAGCTTTTTTCTGGTGTGAATATTATTTTTTTCTATATATATTCTAT
>SEBM01000177.1 GCA_004296145.1 Flavobacterium sp. | reverse complement strand
ATATTTTGTCTGGCTTTTTCTTCATATAAATTTCTAAATTCATCAGTCTGAAAAATAAATTCATTCTCTAAGAAATGTTTCAAAGCTTTTGCTCTTCCCGGTTTGTATAGAAAATCAGGATAAATTTTATATTCTTTTCTAATTTGATTAAAATAGATTTCATAATCTTCCCAATCCTTAGAAAGGATTTTCAAATCAAAATCAATAAGCCAGTTAATATCTTCAACAGAATTGTGCTGATGAAGTTGTGTCGCGCAGATGGCATCAAAAATTAGATTTTTATCTAAAGAATTATTTTCACTCAACACTTTCACCGCCAATTCTGCACTTTTTAGTTAATTATCTTTCCTTGAAGCCTTATAAATATAGTCGTGATAGAAAATACTAAACAAAACTTCAAGCGGATTTTTGAGCTTATTTTCATATTCATCAAATAATGCAATCATTTCTTTTAAATGATTCAGATTATGATAATGTCTCGATTTTCCCGAATATGCCTTTTCTAAATCAACCCATAAAGTATTGATTTCATTAGGTTTAAATCCAATTTTGGTGAATAGTTCTGTATATCTTTCTTGCAGATTCATAGTGAAGTTTACTCAAAAATAAAAATTAAATTTTACTGCGCAAAATAATTGCGCAGCAGTTTTGAAATCTTTGTTCAGGAAATAAAACAAACAGTATTTCTAAAACAAACAAAAATTTTCACCGCGCAAAATAACTGCGCACTAGTTTAGAAATCTTTGTTCAGGAAATAAAACAACACGTTCATAGAAATAAAAATTGAGTTCAGACAGGTCAAGTTTAAGTTACTTCGAAAACACTTTCCACGTACACACTTATACCATTACCTTTCAAACTCAAATTAGAATTGGGGCAGTAGCTCAGCGGTTAGAGCAGGTAGTTTTGGAATTATCTTTCAAGGTCAACCTAAACTTACTTCGTACACTTTTAATGTCCGGGTCGCGGGTTCGAATCCCGCCTGCTCCACTAGTAATGGTCAATTAAAACTTACTTCAGACCACGGCTAATTTCGGTTCGAATCCGAACATAGTTTTAAAATCATCATTACTAAAAAACGAGGGTCAAGATTAACTTACTACTTCGCGGTCGCCCGCTCACCATTTAGCCTAGTTAGTCCATTATCTTCAAATTTCAGGTCAAGTGCTTCTTACTTCAAACACTCTTTTAGGTAGAACTCAGAAGCACCATTATCTAAATTTTAAAAATTAAAAAAAATGAAAACACAAGAATTATTAAAAATCAGTTTACGTCAAAATGCGATTTTCATTCCAACAGAAATGATGGCGAATGATACTAAAAATTTATCAGGAACAACATCGGTTTTATTAGCCAATGTTTCAAAACTCGGATTTACATTTTCTGAATCATTATTATGTGCATTAAACAATGTGAACCCAAAATATAAAATTGAGGTTTTAGAAATCTTAAGAGAAGTTTTAGGAACAGATAAAAACTGGACACCATTGGTAAAAGAATGGAATATTCCGACTGGAGAAAATGTTGTAGATCATATTTTGACATTGTTTGCAAATGTTTTTAAAACTAAAAACGGAACAACTTTACAATGCGGACATATCATTCCTGATAATACCTTTCCTTTAGAAAGATATAATGGTTGTCCGTTTTGCGGAACTCCATTTGAATTTGGTAAACTGGAAAATATCGGTCAGGGAAGTAAATTGAAAGTTCTTGAATTGTGGAATGAAAAAGAATTGCAGGATTTTTATATTTCATTATTACAATCAAAAACAGCTTTAGACGCAACTCAGGTTGATAGTTTAAAAATCGCTTTGAAATACTTGCCATTGCCAAAAACAGATGTTGCAATGAAGGAAACTTTAATGCTTGTAATTGATGTTTTGATTGAAAATGATCAGGCCGAAAATGCGTCTCAATATTTTAAATCGCCAACAGATATTTTACGATATTTATGGTATAAAAACACGGGTTTATTACAAATTATCGAACCAAAAACAATTGTAAAAAGAACGTCTAAAAATGCTCAGCATTTCTACAATGTTTTGGATACAAGCGCGCAGGCAAAAATTGCATCTCAAAAAGATTTAAAATTAAAATATTCAAGAAAAGAATGTTTGATGGTCGCTTCGTGGTTGAACAACATGGAAATGGATGTGGAAACAATGTGCGAAATCATGCACCCAAAAAGAGGAATGTGGGTTCGTTTTATCCGTGCCTTACGTTTGGCGGAATACAGCAAAAAGAAGGGTTTTGAAAAATTAAACTTTTTAATGGATGTATTTTACAACCAGGTATATGATGTTTGGCAAAGCAAAGTGAACTCGTCAAGATTGAAATTTGATGCCGATAAAACATTTGCATTATTAAAACAACGTCCGGGATTGTTTGCGCGATCATTATTCTCAAATATGCTTTGGTTTGGTGCAGACGAAACGATTGCACATTTTGAAGAAATTATCAATAAAGTTCCGGCAAGATTAATATTTACGTTGAACATGTATGCGCAAAATTATTTTGATCCAAACATGCAAAGAAGTGTGAAACCTCTGGGCGGAACAAACAAACGTATTGCATCAAATCAGTTGCTGAAATTGTATGAAAATTTTCAATTGGATGAAATGAAAGCCAAAATCGAAGATTTATGTCTTTTGGCTATGAAAAAACGTTTTGCAGCGGTTTCAAACCCAAACAAAACGATCTTTATCGATTCTCAGTTGTACAATATGCCAGTTTCGATTGGTGATAGAAGTGATTCTGTTCAGGATTTACCAGTGGCTTTGATGGGAACACGTTTCCCGGTTGAAGGAAATGAAGTGCGATTGTTTATGCAATGGGGTAAAGATCTTCCGGCACAACATCTGGATATGGATTTGAGCTGTCATATCGCTTACGAAACACGTTCAGATATTTGTTCTTTCAGCCGATTGACAACTACAGGTTGTCAGCATAGTGGTGATATCAGAAGTATTCCGAATAAAATTGGAACGGCTGAATATATCAACATCAACATCGACGAATTGTCGAAAGCCAACGCAAAATTTGTGACTTTTACCTGCAATGCGTACAGTAACGGAAGTATCACTCCAAATTTGGTTGTAGGTTGGATGAACAGTAAATATCCGATGAAAATTTCGGAACGAACAGGTGTTGCCTACGATCCGTCGTGTGTAGATCATCAGGTTCGTGTAACGCAGAATGTTGCCAAAGGTTTGGTTTTTGGAGTGTTGGATGTAGCAAAACGAGAAATCGTTTGGTTAGAGATGACTTTCGGAGGTCAGGTAGTACAAGGTTTGGATTTCAATGGAGTTCAGGCTTTATTGGCAAAACTAAACAGTAAACTAAACATCGGTCGTTTGTTACAATTAAAAGCGGAAGCTCAAGGTTTAACAATCGTAGATGATGAAAATGCTGATGAGGTGTACAACGCGCAGTGGGCAATGAACGCTGCAGCGGTGACGCAACTTTTAATAGATTAAGTTAAAACCACGGATGATTAATTGATTTCGTGGTTTTCAATTTTTAAAATTGTAATATGTTAACAATAAAGGATATAAAATACAAAGCTGAAAAAAAGTTTAAAAAAAAACAGCTCTATAATAATATTTACGGATTTCAAATACAACCAAATACTAAGTTTCTTAAAGGTATTAGTAATAAAGAAATTGATAAACTTCAAATAATGTTTGGATTTGATTTTCCATGGGATTATAGAAAAATGCTTTTAATTTTCACAAATTTAGATAGCCCAATGATTTCAATTGAGCCAGAAGATAATTCTAACATAAAATATTCAGAAGATAACTTTTTTTATAATTATCCCGAAGATTTTGAAAAATCACTATGGCTTTTTGATAGTATCATTGAATTTAAAATGGAGGTTGAATTTGCACTTACAGAAGCTGGTTTTGATGTTTCAAAAATAGTCGGATATATTCCTGTTCATAGTCATAGAGCAATTGTTGTTTTTAAAGATAAATATCTTTCTCCCGTTATCTCAATCGGGATATATGATATTATAGTTTTGAGCAATAATTTATATGAATACTTGACGATTGAATTATTAAAATATTAAACTACGCAAAATAACTGCGCAGTACTAAACAACCTTTGTACTATCAAAATAAAACAAGTTATGAAAACACAAATAAACGGTACAGATATATTAGAATTAGGATTCCCAGAAGGGAAAATAATTGGGATTGCCTTAAAAATAAACAGTAAAAGAAACGGATTTACAAGAGACGAAATGATCGCTAATTTCAAAAACGTCTTAGAAACTCCGGAAAACTATATAGATGATAAAATTTTCAGCAAACTGGCGATTGCTCTGATTGAAAAGTCAAATGAAAAACCGGAAGATTTTATTGCTTTAAATCAAAATCCAAATGCGTATTCTGCTTACGGATTAGAACATATCGAAGACGGCGCGAGAAAACAAATGGAAATCGCGATGAAACTTCCTGTTACCGTTGCCGGAGCTTTAATGCCCGACGCGCACCAAGGTTACGGACTTCCTATTGGTGGAGTTTTGGCAACCAAAAATGCTATTATTCCGTATGGAGTTGGTGTTGATATTGGGTGTAGAATGGCCTTGTCGGTTTATGATATTCCGGAAGCTTTTTACTTTGAAAACGAAGAAAAATTCAAAAGAGAATTAATCGCACATTCTAAATTTGGAGCCGGACACGGTTTCCACGGTCAGTACAAAGCAGATCACGCGGTTTTGAGCGACGACGCTTTTAATATGAATCCGTTTGTGAAAAATTTAAAAGATAAAGCCTGGTCGCAATTGGGTTCTTCAGGTGGTGGAAATCACTTTGTGGAATTCGGAATTATGGAATTTGCCAAAGACGATGCCGTTTTGAATATTCCAAAAGGAAAATATGTCGCTTTGTTAACGCATTCCGGTTCACGCGGAATGGGAGCAACTATTGCCGGACATTACACCAAAATTGCAAAAGACGTTTGTAAACTTCCTGAAGCGGCCAAAAATTTAGCTTATCTTGATATGAACTCGCAACTGGGTCAGGAATACTGGATGGCGATGAATCTTGCGGGAGATTACGCTTCGGCTTGTAACGAGATTATTCATAACAAAATGAAAACCGCTTTGGGTGCAGCCGTTTTAGCCAAAGTCGAAAACCATCATAATTTTGCCTGGAAAGAAATCTGGAACGGTGAAGAAGTGATTGTACATAGAAAAGGCGCAACCCCGGCCGGAAAAGGCGTTATGGGAATTATTCCGGGATCTATGACCGCACCGGGATTTTTGGTGAGAGGAAAAGGTGAGGAGAACGCCATCAATTCGGCTTCGCATGGAGCAGGAAGACAAATGAGCAGAACTCAGGCAATCAAGAATATTACACAAACCGAGATGAAATCGATCCTGAGAGATCATGGCGTTACATTAATCGGAGCAGGTCTTGACGAAGCTCCAATGGCGTATAAAGATATCAATCAAGTCATGGAAGCACAACAGGATTTAGTAGACGTAGTTGCCAAATTTACACCAAAAATGGTGAGAATGGCGGATGACGGAAGCCGTGAAGATTGATTTTAGTATTCAGTCTCAGTTTCAGTTTTCAGTGTAGAGGCGCACGGCAGTGCGTCTTACGCAAGATTATCCTCATTTTGTCATTTCGAGGAACGAGAAATCGCACTAGAAAATCCATAACGAATATCTTCAATTTTTGTCGAATCCCGCGTGCGATTTCTCCTTCGTCGAAATGACAGATATTACGAAAAAAACGCTGCGACTTCGCGAGATTAATTGAGCACAAACAAAAAAAACTTTGTGCCTTAGCGCCTTAGTGGCAAAAAAAAATAACCGTTCCAAGAGAAAAAAAAGCTTAGCACCTTAGCCTCTCAGAACCTTAGAACCTTAAAAAAATGAACACATACATAGACATAGGTATAAACCTAACAAACAAACAATTCCAAAACGATATAGACGATATCGTACAAGACGCGGTGGATGCCGACGTAACCAAAATGATTCTTACCGGAACAAGCGTGCGAAACAGCGAAGAATCGGCTAAGATTGCCAGACAATATGCAGGCACACTATACACTACAGCCGGAATACATCCTCATGATGCGAAGAGTTTTGACGGGCAGAGTATTGCCAGACTGAGGAAATTATTAGAACAGAAACATGTCGTTTCGGTAGGCGAGTGCGGACTCGATTTTGATCGTGATTTTTCGCCGCGAAACAAACAGGAAGAGTGTTATAAAGCGCATTTAGAATTGGCAACAGAAATTCAGAAACCTTTGTTTTTGCATGAGAGAGCTGCTTTTAGCCGATTTATGAGTATTACAAACGAATATTTGCCCAAACTTCCCAAAGCCGTTGTGCATTGTTTTACGGGAACTTTGCAGGAAGCCAAAACCTATCTCGATAACGGATTTTATCTTGGTTTTACGGGAGCGATTTCAGACAGCAAACGTTTTGCACATTTAAAAGAAGTCATTCAGTACGTACCGCTCGACAAAATGATGATCGAAACCGATGCGCCTTTTATGCTTCCGAAAAATGTTCCGAACAGTCTTTTAAAGAAATACCACGAACGCCGTTGCGAACCGGCTTTTCTGCCGTATGTTGCGGGAACAATTGCACAGTTTAAAGGAATTTCTTTGGATAAAGTGGCAGAAGAAACAACAAAAAATGCCAAAAACTTTTTCGGAATTTAAACACTAAGATTCTTGTTGAACTTCTACAATTTCCGGCTTGATTTTCCTTTTTACGAATTTTAGATAAATCAGATATTCGATAAAGGGAAAAGCCAAAAAGAGAAGAAAAAACAAAGCTTCGTGTTTCATAATCGCTTTGTAAAAATAATTGAGGATTGTTTTTATTTTCAGGCTTATTTCAGATTGAATAGACTGCTCAATTTGTTCCGGTTTCACTTTGTCGAGTTTCGTTAAAACCGATTTGAAATCAGAGTAGTCCACTTTTTTTATATTGGCAACACCAACCTGATTGTCAACAGCTTTTATAAGACCGTACATGGTCGCACTGTAAATTTCGGCTTCATACTTTTGGTATAAATAAGAACACGAAGAATTTTTAAAATTGTCAATAGCAGCCATTCCGCTGTTATTTTTTTGGATATTTAAGACCAGGGATTTTGTCAGCGATTTGCTGGCTTCCTCAGATACATTTGATAATTCCTGTAGTGAATTCAAAAATGCTGTTTTGTTTTTTTCAGAAGAAAATTTCGGTCCGATGGTTTTAGCATAAATACTGGCCGTGATGTTTTTGTTTTCGCGCTCCAGCACAAAATGGCCGCTGTAAAACAAACCAAACATTCCGAAGAAATACAGACAGACCAAAACAAGGTACGGAATCCAGAGTTTGACAATCCAGTTGTAATGCGTTCTGTCTCTTGTAAAAAAGTTTTTTTTGTACAAGTATATGTTTAACATAATGCTTATGATCAGGCCTATGATTAGAAATAATAAAATCCAAAATATAAACCAGCCAATATTTGGAAGAATATATTCTTTTAAAAATTCCCAGGTTTCAGACCAGTCAATGGTATCCATATATTGTTTCATTTGCTTCTTTATGAGGTCATAAAAATAGAATTAAAATTTTATTAAAGAACAGTTTTATAATTTTTTAGGACGTTATTTTAAACAAATTTAATATGGCATATTGTGGTTTTTTATTTATTAATTTGAAAATTGTGTTCAGAAAAATACAATATCAAAAAGAG
>SEBM01000176.1 GCA_004296145.1 Flavobacterium sp. | reverse complement strand
CAATAACTAAAGGCATTATTGTAACCCTAAAGCCTTATGATTATTGATGAGAGCTTATTAAATTTTAAAATAAAACCACTAGATACTAAACCATTAATAACTTAAAACAATTAACTAACTATGAATTTTAAAGATTTATCCCTAAAAGGAGCAAATTGTTATTTTACAGTTGTTCTCTTTTTGTGTTTGCTCGTGAGCAACCAAATGAGAGCACAGTCTGTAACGCTGGAAGGAACGGTTAAAGATGCATCTGGGCTGTCTTTGCCGGGTGTAAACATATTAGAAAAAGGAACCAAAAACAGTTCATCTACTGATTTTGACGGCCGTTACAAAATAAAAGTCTCAAATCCGAAAGCGATTTTGAGTTTTTCATTTATTGGATTTAAAACCAAAGAGATTTCTGTTGAAGGAAAATCAAAAGTAGATGTTTCCTTAACGGAAGATTCCAATAATCTAAATGAAGTCGTTGTTATTGGATATGGAACTTCAAAAAAATCGGATCTGACAGGAGCAGTTTCTACTTTGACTGGAAATGATTTGCGAAAAGTACCCGTTTCAAATGTTGCCGAAGCTTTAACAGGGCGCATCGCCGGAGTTCAGGTTACGTCTTCGGAAGGTTCGCCGGATTCAGAAATTAAAATCAGGATTCGTGGTAACGGATCTTTGACACAGGATAGTTCGCCATTGTATATCGTGGACGGATTTCCGGTAAACAGCATTAGTGATATTTCATCTTCGGATATTGACTCCATGACGATATTAAAAGATGCTTCTTCAACCGCAATTTATGGATCAAGAGGTGCTTACGGAGTTGTTATCATCACTACAAAAAAAGGAAAAGACGGTAAAGTGTCTGTAAACTACAATATGTTTTATGGTATGAAAAAACTAGCAAACACAATTGATGTTTTACAACCTGACGATTACGTAAAATGGCAATATGAATATGCTTTGCTAAAAGACAAAACCGATTTGAATTCTTATGAAAAATATTTCGGATCGTGGCAGGATTATGATATGTACAAAGGTATGAAAGGAAATAACTGGCAAAAGCAGATTTTTGACCAGACAGGAGAAGTTCAAAGCCGTGATTTAGCGATTAGAGGAGGTTCTGATAAATTGAGTTTTAATTTTAATTATGCCCATTATGATGAAAAAGCAATTATGCTGGGCTCAGATTTTAAAAGAAATAACCTGTCTCTTTCTTTAAACAGCAAAGCCACAGACAAAATTGACCTTTCTTTTACGATGCGTTATTCTGATACTGAAGTGAATGGAGGAGGAGTTAATGAACAAAATGAAGTTTCGTCTGCCGATTCAAGATTAAAACATACTGTAGGTTATGCGCCAATTCCGGTTCCGGGACTTACGACAGACAATACAGACGAAGCCGTTTCGGGTTATTTAGTAAATCCTTTTGTTGCTATTGCCGATACTGATCGCCAGCAGCTAAGAAAGAATTTCAATATGTTGGGAAGTTTTTCGTGGAAAATAACAGACAAATTGGTTTTTAAAACCGACTTAGGATTAGATAATTATAACTATCAAGATTATCGTTTTTTTGGAAGTTCTACTTATTACGTAAACAATGCTCCCGTTGCAGAATTGCAGGGAATGCCTGCGTTAACAATATCTGACAGAAAAGATACTCGTTTTAGAAATGCAAATACGCTGAATTATGATTTTAAAAAAGCACTTGGTGATAATCATGATTTAAAAATCCTTCTTGGAGAAGAGTCAATTAATTATGAAAGAAATGATTTAAACACTGTAATTCAGGGTTTCGGAAAGTTTTATGATTTTGAACAGGCAAAAAAACTGACTACACAGGGAACGCCACAATCTGTAGATAACAATTATCTTCCTGATGATAAATTGCTTTCTTTCTTTGGCCGTATTAATTATGAATTTAAAGGGCGTTATCTTTTTACAGCAACGTATCGTGCCGACGGATCAAGTAAGTTTCTTGGCGATAACCGTTGGGGATATTTCCCTGCTGCCGCTGCCGCATGGAAAATATCGGAAGAAAGTTTCCTAAAAAATGCAACATGGATTAATTCGCTTAAACTAAGATTGAGTTATGGTGAAGCCGGAAACAATAATATTCCGACAGGTCAGACAATTCAAAGTTTTCAATCGACTATTTCTCCGTGGATAAACGGAGTTGATAGTTTCTGGGCGGGGTCAAAAACAATGGCAAATCCTGATCTTAAATGGGAAACTACAGTAACACAAAACGCAGGTTTGGATTTTGATTTTTTCAAAAGCCGTATTACAGGTTCTGTAGATGTTTATAAAAATATTACTAAAGATCTTTTGGTTAATTTTCCGATTGCCGGATCTGCTTATGATTTTCAATACAGAAACATGGGTGAGATTCAGAACAGTGGTGTAGAAGCTACCTTAAACTTAGCCATTGTAGAAAGAGCTAAATTTGGTGTAAGCCTTTCTTTAAACGCAGGATTTAATACCAATCGTATCAATTCACTTGGTATAATGGATAATTTTGGAGCAGCTTCCGGCTGGGCTTCAACAGCAATCGGAAACGATTTTGATGTAAGAGTAGGGCAGCCGGTCGGTATTATGTATGGCTACAAAAGCGACGGACGTTATGAGGTTTCAGACTTTACTTATAACGGAACTACTTACACGCTTAAACCTTATTTTCTTCCTGATGGATCAAGAAATCCTGAAGGAGTCGTAAACGCTTCGACAGTGGTTGGAACTGTACAACCGGGTTATATGAAATTAAAAGATGTTAACGGAGACGGTTTGCTAAATGCAAGTGACCGTACTGTAATCGGAAATGCAAATCCAAAAAGCACCGGAGGTTTTATCTTAAATGCGAATGCTTATGGTTTTGATCTTTCTGCCGCTTTTAATTACAGTATCGGAAATGATGTTTATAATGCTAATAAAGTAGAATTTACTACCTCAAACCCAGACGGACAATATAGAAATTTAAGTTCTGAAATGGCAGATGGTCAAAGATGGACAAATTTTGATCCTGCAACTGGACAATTGGTTACAGATCCGGCAGCACTGACAGCCCTTAATGCCAATACAACAATGTGGTCGCCTTATATGGCCCGCTATGTTTTTAGTGACTGGGCTGTAGAAGATGGTTCTTTCCTGAGACTGAATACGCTGACTTTGGGATATACTTCTCCGTCATCACTTATTTCTGCATTGGGTATCTCTAAGCTAAGATTTTATCTGACAGCCAGTAATGTTTTTATTATTACTAAATATTCTGGTCCGGATCCTGAAGCTTCGACAAGAAGAAATACACCTCTTACTCCGGGTGTAGATTACTCAGCATATCCGCGCAGCAGACAATTGGTTTTTGGTCTAAACCTTAATTTTTAATAAAAGAAAAATTTCACAAGATGAAACATAAAATACTAATTGCAGGATTTGTTATAGCAAGTCTTTTCACTTCCTGCCAGGAACTTTCAGATGATTATTTAGATGCTCCTGCGAAATCAACATTAAAACCGGAATTCATTTTTGCCAATGCTGAATTGGCAAAAGGTGCTGTAGACGGTATAAAAATTCCATTTGCTGAAACAAACTCTTACAGAGGTCGTTTTCTTCCTTTTTACGGATTAAATACAGATTCAGAATGGTATAATTCGTCACAAACAGTAAGTGATGCTTCTGATTTATGTACTTATGATGCCAGACCGGGCAATTCTCAGATGAATACAACAAATAATGCCTGGGCAATGATGTATATGGGAATTGAGCGTGCCAATATTTGTATTAGTGGTTTGAGAACTTACGGTGATCCAAAACCGGGTACAGAACTAGGCTATTTATTAGGCGAAGCATTAACATTAAGAGCTATTTATTATGCTGATTTAGTAAAAGCGTGGGGAGATGTTCCTGCCCGTTTTGAACCTATTACTACAGAAACGCTTTATTTGCCAAAATCTAGTCGTGATGTAATTTACAAACAAATTATTGCAGATTTAGGAGAAGCCGCTACATTGGTTCCGTGGCCAAATGAAACAGCAGCAACGAGCACTGTAGAAAGAATAAACAAAGCTTTTGTAAAGGGTTTTCGTGCGCGTTTAGCATTGGCTGCAAGCGGATATCAACAATATCCTGATGGAATAAGAAGAAGCAACGATCCTCTCCTTTCTGTAGCAACAATGTACAAGCTGGCTCTAGATGAATCGAGATCAGTTATTGGAAGCGGATCAGCACATTTGGAATCATCATTTGAAACGTTTTGGAGAAAATACAATCAGGAAAACCTAATGGCAGGTGGAGAATCTCTTTGGGAAATTCCATTTGGAGATGGTAGAGGACGTATGTTATTTACATTCGCTGTTCGTCATACAACAGACGATCAGTTTCATGCCAATGGTGCAAACCGAGGAGGAACTGCAGGACCGCTGCCAACTGTTTTTTACGATTATGATCAGGCAGACACCCGTAGAGATGTTACCTGTGTGCCTTATAAATATGGTGCAGCTGTAAACAAAGTGGCAAAACAAGAATTGGGAGCATTAAATACCTGGTATTTTGGCAAATACCGTTACGAATGGATGACCCGTTTTGTGACTTCTACAAATGACGACGGCGTAAATAAAATTTACATGCGTTATGCAGAAGTACTTTTAATTGCTGCCGAAGCTGCCAATGAAATTGAAGGCCCGGGTGCTGCGGCACCATATCTGAAACAAATTCGCAGTAGAGCTTTTGCATCTGCAGATCAGGCTGTGAAAGTAGAAACTTATGTAAACGCTTTGACAAGCAAGCAAGCCATGTTTAATGCTTTGGTAGAAGAAAATAAATTTGAGTTTACAGGTGAAATGGAACGTAAACAAGCTCTTATTCGTTGGAATTTGCTTAAAACAAAATTAGACGAAGCTAAAGCCAAAATGGCTGATCTTTCTAAACGTGCAGGTCAGTATGCAGATGTTCCGACTACTTTATATTTTAAATACAAAGCAGACAAAGTAAGTCTGGATATTTATGGTTTAAATCGTGGAGAAATTACAAACCCCGGACCAGATTATACTTCATTTGACTGGACATGGACGGGTGCGGCCAGCGATACCAAAATAAATACCCTTTACAAGCCGGGTATGAATCCTGATGAAAGACAATTCTGGCCGATCTGGCAGGTGTTTATAGAGTCAAGTAACGGAAAATTGGTTAATGATTATAAATATTAACAATATGAAAACAAGATATATAGTAAACGGATTAATAGCTTCGTTAATGATAACTTTTGCGGTTTCAGGTTGTGATAGTTATAATGAAGGTGTAATAGAAAATTTGGACATAAACAGGGAGTTTTCTCCTATCGGATTAAAAGCAAGAGTGAGAAATCAGACTGCTGTAGAATTAAACTGGACGATAAAAGATTCAGAAGCTGCTGGACATTATATTGTAGAATTCAGCGCAGATGATCCGGAATTTAAAACAATATTTAAAACGGTTGAGGTTAGTCCATCAGAATTGCCTTTACTTGTTCAGTTAGAAGGAGAAACAGTGTATTCCATAAGGGTAAAATCAGTTAGTAGTACAGGATTGGCAGATTCCAAATGGTCTGTTACGTCAGCAACGACCTTATCGGAACAAATTTTCTTTCCTGTGCAGGACGATGATATTGATGCAAAGGAAATTATATTAAAATGGACACCAAACAGTGCTGTAACACAAATATCATTGGCGCCGGGTGGCATTATACATACGATTACACCTGCAGAAAAAATAGCAGGACAAGCGACAGTAACCGGTCTTACAAGTGAAACGCCTTACACGGCCACTTTACTAAACGGAACTAAAAAACGAGGTGTAGTAACTTTTACTACCGGAATTGATATTGGAACAGGTATTTTGGTTAAACCGGAAGATGATCTAAATGCAAAAATTGCTGCCGCGCCTTCTAATGCCATTTTAGTATTGATGCCTGGAGATTATCAGGTTTTTAAAGGAGAAATAACCTTAGATAAACCAATTACGATAAGAGGATTGCGTGTTGGTGATAAACCTTTATTACATGTGAAATTCAATCTGACTACTTCCGCTACGACTTTAAGTTTAATTGATTTGGATGTAAACGGAGATAAAACGGCAGGAGAACTTGTAAAATATGCTGATGTAAGCCCTGGTTACGGAGCACTTTTAATTAGCGGATGTAATATTCATGATTTTGCAAAATCATTGGTGTCACAATCTGGTACTGGTATTACAAAAATTACGTCTGTTACCGTCGAAAACTCTATTGTTACAAATGTATTGACAGTGCAAGGAGATTTTCTTGACTTTAGAACTTCACACTTAGGAAGTCTTACTCTTAAGAATAGTACTTTTAATAATTGTGCAGTAGGCCGTGATTTTATACGTATCGATAATGCTCCGAATCTAACCGGAACAGGATTAACAACAAATGTACTAATTGATGCCTGTACCATTTCTAACAAAGGAATGACAGCATCAAACAGAATATTGTATGTACGTTTTGCAACAAATGTACTGGCTGTTCGTAATACGCTTTTTAGTTCAACATTGGCTATTTACACCAACCAGTCATCATCTGCAGTGCCGACGTTTTCAAATAATAATTATTTCAACTCTGCCGGCTTGCATACTGCAGCGGCTGCAGCGGTTAAATATGACGCAACGACATCCTATACAACATTAGATCCGCAGTTTGTTGATAGTGATAATGGCGATTTTACCGTAAAAAATCAAGCAGTAATTGATGAAGAAGTCGGTGATCCACGTTGGATGAAATAAAAATAAATCATGTAGTTAGTTTCAAAAAAAAAGAGGGATACAATTTGTATTCCTCTTTTTGATTTATTCGATATCCAAATCAAACTTTTCTAACAATCCGGCCAAAGCGGTGTGCGAAACCCTGGTTCTTTTGATTTTATTTTCTGAAGGATCAAAGGCATAATTTTTTGAAGTCCTGAAATCTGTTTTCTCCAAAATACAATCCACGAAAGTGGCATTAGCAAGATCACAGTTTTTAAAAACAGCCTGTGATAAATCTGTATTAGAGAAATCAACATCTTTTAGAGAACAGTCAGTAAAGTTGGTTTTCTTTAATTTTTTATAAATAAATGTAGAATAATCAATCATGCAATCCTGAAAATTCATCGAAAATAAAAAACTGTTGCTGGCACTAAAATCAAGTCCCATAAGTTTACAGCCAATAAATTTGATGTTTTTTAGCCCTGTATTTTTAAGAACAGCCAAAGAAACATTACAGTTCTTAAAAGTACAATCTAAAAAATCAATATAGCTGAAATCACTTTTTGAAAAATTGCAATTGATGAATTCGCAATTTATAAATTCATTGGCCGATAATTTTTGATCTGAATAATCAATAGTGTCAAAAGTTTTGTTTTGATGCAGGGTAGCTTCCATTGTAATAGGATGAGGTTGAAAAAGGTATGGCAAATGAAATTTATTCTAATTCGATACAATCGAAAATCTCATTTTTTAGAAATAGTTCTGTTATTTGAGACTGGCTGTCAATTCTTAAAATATTATCGCAATCTTCCAGATCAAAATTCCACAGACTATCAGGAAGTAATTCATTAAGAAGAATAGTAGCCGATTCTAATTTCGAATTTGTATCAACAGAAGTTTTAAAAACGTAAATCATAATTTGCTTTTTTGAGAGAGCAAATTTCTGAAAAAGACAAATAAATTTGTTAGGATTCTATAATCAATATTTAGGACTTATCAAT
>SEBM01000175.1 GCA_004296145.1 Flavobacterium sp. | reverse complement strand
TTTTTATATTGAAATTTAAAATGTATTAGATTTTAAATCTTTTTCTATCAGTTTCTGTCAAATAGATTTTTCTCAAACGAATAGATTTTGGAGTAACCTCTACATATTCATCTTTTTGAATGTATTCTAAAGCTTCTTCTAAAGAGAAAATGATTGGAGGAATAATTCTCGCTTTTTCATCATTTCCAGAAGAACGAACGTTAGATTGTTTTTTCTCTTTCGTTACGTTTACACACATATCATCACCACGAGAGTTTTCACCAATTACCTGACCTTCGTAGATTTCAGTATTTGGTTCAACGAAGAATTTACCACGATCTTGTAATTTATCGATAGAGTAAGGAATTGCTTTTCCTTTTTCCATAGAAATCAATGAACCTTTGTTACGTCCGGCAATTTCTCCTTTGTAAGGCTCATATCCAATAAAACGGTGTGACATAATCGCCTCACCAGCTGTTGCAGTAAGTAATTGATTTCTTAAACCAATAATTCCACGAGATGGAATGTTGAATTTAATGATCATACGCTCCCCTTTAGTTTCCATAGAAAGCATTTCACCTTTACGAAGTGTAACGAATTCAACCGCTCTACCTGAAAGGTTTTCTGGTAAGTCGATTGTTAGTTCCTCAATTGGCTCACATTTTTTACCATCAATTTCTTTGATGATAACTTGTGGCTGACCGATTTGCAACTCATATCCTTCTCTTCTCATTGTTTCAATAAGAACAGATAAGTGAAGTACACCACGACCAAAAACCATGAATTTATCAGCAGAATCAGTTTCACCTAACTTCATAGCTAAGTTTTTCTCTAATTCTTTTGTTAATCTTTCTCTAATATGACGAGAAGTTACAAATTTACCTTCTTTACCAAAGAATGGAGAGTCATTAATAGTAAACAACATACTCATTGTTGGCTCATCAATAGCAATAGATGTTAAACCTTCAGGATTTTCGTTATCAGCGATAGTATCTCCAATTTCAAATCCTTCAACTCCAACAACAGCACAAATATCACCAGCAATTACTTCAGATACTTTTTTACGTCCAAGACCTTCAAAAGTATGTAATTCTTTGATTCTTGATTTTGTTACAGTACCATCTCTTTTTACTAAAGATATTGGCATGTTTTCTTTTAAAATACCTCTTTCAAGACGTCCAATAGCGATACGACCTGTAAAAGCTGAGAAATCTAAAGATGTAATCAACATTTGAGGAGTTCCTTCTGATACTTTAGGAGCAGGTACGTGCTCAATAACCATATCTAATAATGGCTCGATATTTTCCGTTTGGTTTTTCCAATCGTCAGACATCCAGTTGTTTTTAGCAGAACCATAAACAGTTGGGAAATCCAATTGCTCTTCAGTAGCACCTAATTCAAACATTAAGTCGAAAACTTTTTCGTGAACTTCTTCAGGAGTACAGTTTTCTTTATCAACTTTATTGATAACTACGCAAGGTTTTAAACCTAAATCAATAGCTTTTTGTAGTACGAAACGCGTTTGAGGCATTGGTCCTTCAAAAGCATCAACTAGCAAACATACACCATCGGCCATGTTTAATACACGTTCAACTTCACCTCCAAAATCCGCGTGGCCAGGAGTGTCAATAATATTGATTTTTGTTCCTTTATATTGAACAGAAACGTTTTTAGAAGTAATAGTAATACCTCTCTCACGCTCTAAATCGTTATTATCAAGAATTAAATCACCTGTGTTTTCGTTGTCACGAAATAATTGACAGTGATACATAATTTTATCAACCAAAGTGGTTTTACCGTGATCGACGTGGGCAATAATTGCAATGTTTCTAATAGATTCCATCTGTGATTTTTAATGGGTGCAAAGGTACACTTTATTTTGATATAAAAAACGTTTCTGCGATAGTTTGCGTATAGACAAGTAATTAGTTCATTAAATCAATGTAAATTTTACCTTCAAAATGAAATCTAATTATTGTTTAATTATGGTTAATTTAACTATATTTGAGTAATGAAAAGTAAAACTCTCCAAATTACTCTGATTTACATTATCATTTCGTTATTTATGGCTATAATCTGTCATAAATTGCTATCCGGTTCTATTTCTTCCAAAGAAAACTTTTATTACTTCCTCATAAAAGACATTTTATTCATACTAATTACCGGATTGGTTTTCAATTACATATTATCAAAAAATAAAAATAAAAACGTCAATGTTTTTGAAAAATTGCGACAAACAAATGAAGAGATTAAAGAATCAAATGAAAAGTATGACATTGTAGCCAAAGCTACCAGCGATACTATTTGGGACTGGAAAATTCAGGAAGACAGCATTGGGTGGAACAAAGGTATTGAAAGTGTTTTTGGTTACAAACAGGAAGAAGTTGGAAACACATCAAAATGGTGGTTTGATAAAATTCATCCTGAAGACAGTATTAGAATGTCTATCAAACTATATTCATTTATTGAACAAAAAACAGAAAAATGGCAGGATCAATACCGTTTTAGATGTGCAGACGGATCGTATAAATATGTTTTAGACAGAGGTTTTTTACTGAAGGATGAAAACGGAAGAGCAATCAGAATGATTGGAGCCATTCAGGACATTACCAAACAAAAAGAGGAAGAACAAAGGTTAAAGCTTTTAGAAACCGTAATCACACAATCTAAAGATTCTATATTAATTACCGAAGCAAATTCGGCAAACGGCAGAATTCCTAAAATCGTTTATATCAATCCTGCTTTCTCACAAATGTCAGGTTATCAACCAAATGAGATTATTGGAAAATCAACTAATATTTTCAACAAAGGACCAAATTCTGATTCTGAAGAATTAAAAAAATTATTAAGAGCTATCAAAAATGAGGAAGAATGTTTAATTGAAGCTATTAGTTATACCAAACAAAAACAAGAATATTGGGTTCGTTTTTCAATGATTCCTATTTTTAATAATGAAGGTTTAATTTCACATTGGATTTCAATTCAGAGAGACATTACCGATGAGAAAAAACTAGAAGCAGAAAAAGAACATCTTATTCGTGAATTAACCCAAAATAACAAGGATTTAAAACAGTTTTCATATATAACATCTCACAATCTTCGCGCTCCCTTATCCAATTTAATTGGACTTTTAAATCTAATTGAAGACATCGAGGTTGACAATACGGAATTGGAAGAAATTCTGACTGGTTTTAGTAAATCAACTCATTTATTAAATGAAACAATCAACGATCTGGTAAAAGTGATTATCATCAAAGACAATCCTTCTATGCAAAAAGAAGAAGTTTCTTTAAAAGAAGTTTTTGAGAACGTTTTTAGTCAGTTATCATTTCAAATAGAATTACATAAGCCTATCATCAAGCTTAAATTCGAAAGAGTTCCCGTATTAACTATAAATAAAGCTTACATAGAAAGTATTTTACTTAATTTACTAACTAATTCAATTAAATATAAATCTGAAAACAGAAAATTAAAAATTTCAATTACTGCAGAACAGATTGAACATACGGCAATTCTAACCTTTAAAGACAATGGAATTGGAATTGATTTAGAAAGAAACCGCGATAAGGTTTTTGGGCTTTATCAAAGATTTCACAACTATCCTGACAGTAAAGGATTAGGCCTATATCTGGTAAAATCACAGGTAGAAACAATGGGCGGAACAATAAGCATAGACAGCGAAGTCAATAAAGGAACTACATTTACAATAACATTTAAAAATTAATTTTATGCTTGAGCAAATTTTATGCATTGACGACGACCCTATTACGCTAATGCTCTGCAAAAAAGTAATTTCAAAAGCTGCATTTTCAAAAGAAATTATTACAGCACAAAATGGCGAAGAAGCATTACATCATTTTAATACTTTAAAATACAACAATAAAAATAAAGCAAATAAAAAACCTGAATTGATTTTTTTAGATTTAAATATGCCTGTTATGGGCGGCTGGGAATTTCTGGATCATTTTATATCATCTGATTATGCAGAATTCAACACAGCGAACGTTATTGTCTTATCCTCAACAATAGATCCGGATGATTTGGCTAAAGCAAAGAGATATCCTATCATTATAGACTTTCTCTCAAAGCCAATTACTCAGGCTATGCTCGAATATCTTAAAAAGAAAATAGATTTTAAATAATTATAATTTTAAGCCTATTAAATCACAATTGAAAGCAAGAAAAGTTATTATACAAAAAATCCAAAATCAAATATTTAATTATTTGATTTTGGATTTTTTTTTGAAGCCTATTTATTGTCTTTTGTTAAAACAAAAAAGTCCTCAAAAGAGGACTTTTATATATCTATTCAATTGTAGTTAATTACAATTTAGCAACGTGCTTAGTTAATTTAGACTTCAAGTTAGAAGCTTTATTATCATGAATGATGTTCTTTTTAGCTAATTTATCAATCATAGAGATTACAGTTGATAATTTTGAAGCCGCATCAGATTTGTCAGTAGCTAATCTTAATGCTTTAATAGCGTTACGAGTAGTTTTATGTTGGTATCTGTTAAGAACTCTTCTTTTTTCGTTACTTCTGATTCTTTTTAATGCTGACTTATGATTTGCCATTTTGTTTTAATTTTTAGATGTAATAATTATTATAGATACTAGCTAAAAAAGAAAAACCTCCCACAATTGCAAAACAATCACTTTGGTTTTAACTAATAAAATAAAAACCGAGACACCAATTTTTATTTTATAAAACTTATTCACAACTAATTTTTGTAGTCTGTAAGGGAATCGAACCCCTGTTACCAGGACGAAAGCCTGGAGTCCTAACCCCTAGACGAACAGACCAGTTTCCTTCTAAGTTCTCTTCAATTTAAAGAAAATTGAAATTGTAGTCCGTGGGGGAATCGAACCCCCCTTACCAGGATGAAAACCTGGCGTCCTAACCGATAGACGAACGGACCAAATACATCAAGCTAAATAACTTAATTTGCAGAAAAAAAAGTAGTCCGTGGGGGAATCGAACCCCCCTTACCAGGATGAAAACCTGGCGTCCTAACCGATAGACGAACGGACCGTGTTTCTCTAATGCGGATGCAAAGATACATCTATTTTTAAGATGCACAATAGCTGATGCAAAAAAAATTAAAAAATTTTAATATGCCTTCGCAAATAACACTCTTTTTGTAGAAGGATTCCCAGTAAACACGCAGGTTCCCGCCTCTTCTACAGCAGTCAGAGGAATACAACGAATTGTTGCTTTTGTTAAGTCTTTTATTTTCTCTTCGGTTGCAGCTGTACCATCCCAATGAGCCGATACAAAGCCTCCTTTTCCATCTAATATTTCTTTAAACTCCTCAAAACTATTTACTTCCGTAATATGCGTATTGCGATAGTCTAATGCTTTATTAAATAAATCGTTTTGAATCTGCTCTAACAGGTCATTTATATAATTTACGATTCCTTCACCAGAAACTGTCTCTTTTGATAACGTATCTCGTCTCGCTACTTCAAAAGTCCCGTTTTCTAAATCCTTTGGTCCAACAGCAATTCTGACAGGAACTCCTTTCAACTCCCATTCAGCAAACTTGAATCCTGGTTTTTGAGTTGTTCTGTCATCATATTTAACCGAAATCTTCAGCTTTCTTAATTTAGCCACTAAATCATTAACTGCTGTCGTAATTTGCTCTAATTGCTCATCTGTTTTATGAATAGGCACAATAACAACTTGGATAGGCGCTAAATTTGGAGGCAGTACTAATCCCTGATCATCAGAATGCGTCATGACCAAAGCTCCCATCAAACGTGTCGAAACTCCCCATGAAGTCCCCCATACATGTTCTTGCTTTCCTTCGGCGTTAGCAAACTTTACATCAAACGCTTTTGCAAAATTCTGACCTAAGAAATGCGAGGTTCCGGCCTGAAGTGCTTTTCCGTCCTGCATTAATGCTTCAATACAATAAGTCTCATCGGCACCGGCAAAACGTTCTGTTTCTGTTTTTATACCTTTTACAACAGGAATTGCCATAAAGTTCTCAACAAAATCAGCGTAAACGTTCATCATTTTTTCTGATTCTTCTAACGCTTCTGCCTTTGTAGCGTGCGCAGTATGCCCTTCCTGCCATAAAAACTCAGCAGTTCTTAAGAACAAACGCGTACGCATTTCCCAACGTACTACATTAGCCCATTGATTAATAAGCAAAGGTAAATCCCTGTAAGATTGTACCCATCCTTTATATGTAGACCATATGATAGCCTCACTAGTTGGTCGAACAATAAGTTCTTCCTCAAGCTTAGCATTTGGATCAACCATTAGTTTCCCAGGCTTATCCGGGTCGTTTTTTAATCTGTAGTGTGTTACAATAGCACATTCTTTTGCAAATCCTTCTGCATTTTTTTCCTCAGCTTCGAACATGCTTTTGGGCACGAACAAAGGAAAGTAAGCATTCTGATGTCCTGTTTCTTTAAACATTCTGTCTAGCTCAGCCTGCATTTTTTCCCAAATAGCATATCCGTATGGTTTAATAACCATACATCCTCTAACTCCTGAATTTTCAGCCAGATCTGCTTTAACAACCAGCTCGTTATACCACTTTGAATAATCTTCTGATCTTGTAGTGAGGTTCTTACTCATATTGAATAGTTTGGCACAAATTTTGTTTTAATAATTTTAACTAAATAGTTTGACAAAACTAACTATTTTTGTAATGTGCAACAATAAAAAACACCACAGATATGAAAACTTCTATTTCTCTTCGCCGAAACTCAAGTCATTTTTACCTTATTGGATTATTGAGTTTTTTAGCAGCATCGTGTGGTTCGTACCAAAATACATCATATTATGATAATGACGGAGTTTATGGTAACAGACCAAACACATACGCACAAACAAATACATCTAACACTAACAATCAATACAAGGATTACTTCAAATCGCTACAGGATGACGATCAGCCAACTGAAATCTTTACAGATGTAGACAATTACGGTAATTATGCTGAAAACGACAGTACACAAACTGTAGCAACTGCCTATCCTGCATGGGGAAGCAGTAATTCTGATGTTTCTGTGAATGTTTACTCTGACCCAACATGGTCATTCGGAATTGGATTTGGATATCCATATTACGGATGGGGTTATGGTTATGGCGGATACTGGGGATACCCGGGATACGCATGGGGCTACCCGGGATACTGGGGAGGCGGTTATGGATGGGGCTATCCTGGATACTGGGGCGGTGGCTACTACGGTTACGGCTACGGATACAATAATTACTCTTATAGCTACGGAAGAAGAGGTTCTGCCGCTTATTACGGAGGAAGAAATTACTATTCAAACAGAAGCTATGCTTCTAACAGAAACTACACCAGTAGAAATAACTTCTCAAACAGAAATTACACTAATAGGAGTTATACAAACAGAAATAGCTACAACACAAACAGAAGAAGTGAATATACCGACTTTAGAAGAAGTTCTTCTGTAAATAGCAGATCAACAAGCCCTGGCTTTACCAGCAGAAGAAGTACTACACAAGGACAGTACAATAGTGGTTATGATTCCAGCAGAAGATCTGGTAATAGCAGCACTACTACCACAAACAGAAGTTATAACTATAACAACAGCGGAAGCAACAATTCAACTAGAAGTTACTCTCCTAGTCCATCAAGATCATCATCAAACAGCGGTGGAGGAAGCATGAGATCATCCGGTGGCGGCGGTGGCGGAGGCGGAAGATCTTACGGCGGTGGCGGTGGCGGAGGAAGAAGATAATTTTTCTCCACTTTAGCC
>SEBM01000174.1 GCA_004296145.1 Flavobacterium sp. | reverse complement strand
ATAATATCAACACCAATACCAAAATTACTGTCGGCAACTTCATGATGCGCATTTCTGAAATCTTCAAAATCTTTTTCAGGAATTTCTAAATTCACCAACGGTTTATAGTCAATAAAAATTGTTCCGCCGTTTTTGGTAATTTTTTTTCGGCTTGTATAATCAAAATAAGCATTTTTGATTGTGCTTTCCTGAACTGTGAATTTTTCTGTAGCATCTATTGTCTGATCCGTTGACAGCGTAATTTCATATCTTTCATTATCAAAATTATGCCAGAATGTTATGTCTTTATGCATAAAATCCCTTGCGCTGTTTTTGATTACATTTCGATCAAAATACATTAAAAAGCGGTTGTTTTTGCTATCTGTATAATACGGATTTTCAATTGTTGTTTTGTATTCAATTGTAATTTCGTTTTGCTTTTTATCGTCGCTAATGAGTTCAATAGCAGCATCTTTGAAAATATTTCTAAGATCAGTTCCATTTCTGTCATTGCAATAATTTAAAGTATAAAAGAAGAAATTATTCCAGCTGTCTATAATTTCACGTTTGTTCGTATTTTTAAAATACTTACGCATATAATTAGCACGATTTCCTTTGTACTTACTGGTTAGTTTTAATTTTCCTGTGTTATCTTCAACTTTCAGCTCTGATTTTTCATCAATAGCGTAGTAAGCAAATTTATGAGGTTTTTTGTGCTGTAATTCCTGATTGGCTTTCACTTCTAAATAATGAAGAAAAAAGATATAACCACGATTTTCGATAAATCCGAATTCATCGCGTGTAGTGGCATCAATAAAATATTCTTCTCCATTATAATTTACTTTTACAATTACGTGATTAAAAGTCAGTAGCGATGGCAGATAATATTTTATATAAAAATCGGTATTGAAATTGACCAGAACAATAGACGAATCAATTTCTAAATAATCTAAAATCACTTTTAACAAAACAGATTTAGCTTTGCAATCTCCTTGTTTATCTTCAAAAGTTATAGCTGGTTCCTGCGGTTTATGGCCGTTCATTTCATATGCATTAAAAATGTAATTGATATGGTTTTGCACATATTCAATTGCAAATTGAAGCTGCTCGTCTTTATTTGTAATTGCATCCAGTTTTTCTACCAAAGAAGGAGCAAATACCTTTAGAGAAGATTTTTCAAAAATATCGTCATAAATTGGTGTAATATAATTTGATAAATCCGTCCAGTTGCTATCTGTAGCAAAATCTATAAAAGGAGATATTTCACGGTTTGAATCAACAAAGTTTATATAATCTGTCTCATTGATTATAAATTTTTCTCCCTTTTGTAAATACTTAATTTGAGGCTCAATGACATTTCCTTCTTCATCCCTGAAAAATGCTTTTTTGTAAGCAACTGCTTTTTCGCGGTCATTTATAAAAGTAAACTTGTATTTGCCGTAAGACCAATAACTATCAGGTCCAACCCATACAAATTTTGAAAAGTCCTTACGTAAAAAATCACGTTCTGTAAACACCTTGATCCTGGAATCTTCCATAATAAGAATATCGTAAAGACGAAGATCTTTTATAGTTAAGTTGATTTTTTTATTGTTGCTCAAAACACCACCGCTACTTTGGTTTTCGCTGTCAAGAATTTTAATTTTAGTATCAGAAATCTTATCCACCAAAACACCATCTCTTAAAACACTTATCCGGTGTATTACATAATTTTCATTTTCTTCCAGGACAACATCTACGACAGATGCTCTTTCCAGATTAGAAGGTTCATTTAGCGTGTAAGCCAGACAGGCATATTCGCTATTTTCTTTCTCGCTTGTGTAATAAATTTTATCTAAGAAGAAGCAGTAATCACGTCCTTCATCTACTTGTTTTCTGGAGAAATCTGACTCTTTAATATAGTCAATAAGTTGAGCATCATCAATATTTGCTGCCCAATGTTCCGGCTTTTGAATTTTGTAATTTTCTTGTTGAATGTCTTGTTCCATAAAAAGGCTTTTAATTAAATTGTAAGCAAAATCTTTCTTATTTTACAAAAATATAGAATTTTAGGAATATCCAATGCGAAATATGATGATTATTGAGATCAGATTGGTATTCAGTAAATAAAAATTTTTGTTTGGAAAATTGATTTTCTAATTTTAATTAAAGCTTGAAAAAAAAGCATAGGATTGCTTATGCATCAAAGCCCGGATTTCAAGAAAAATATATGTGCAATCTTTGTAGTAGTTAAGATTATTTCAAAACAGTATTTATAAAATCCATAGCGCCAATTCCTTTATAAGAAGCAAACAAAGCTTTATCAAAAGCCTCACGTTTTGCTTTTTTATTTTTAGCTTCAGTTTCGATAATCATTTGATTAAAGATCTTTTCCTGCTCTTCACTATATTTTAAAGAAGCTTCCAAAAGATACGTTTTAGAAACAAATCCGAAAGAAGTCCAGATTTTGGTTCGGATTTTTTTATTAATATTTTTTAACGGATTGGTAATCATAACGTACGGATTAATTTTCTATTTTTTTTCGCTCACTTGAATGAAATACAAAACTAAATATATTTGTAATACTATTCTTTCTTTTTTATTGATTTATAACAATTCACAACATAAATGTGTTATAATGACGCAATGTACTTATTTTTTTGAAACACGGTTTTAATTTTAAGTTAAAATTGTAATTGATACACTTTCAATTTCTTAGAATTAAACTTAGAAAATGAAAAATTGCCTCGTATTATAAAATTACAGTAAATTGCAGAGCAATTAATACAAGTATTTTGTGCGAAAAATAAAATGAATGTTAAAAGATATTGTAGAAAATAACCACAGATTTCAACCTGGTCTTTCAATAGATTGTGTCATTTTTGGCTTTAATGATAATCAGCTAAAAGTTTTATTGATTAAAGTAATGAATAGCGAAATATGGTCATTGCCCGGAGGTTTTATACCTATAGACCAGGATATTGATACGGCAGCCGTTACCGTTTTGAATGAAAGAACCGGGCTTGAAGGTGTATTTTTAAGACAATTTGCCACCTTTGGAAAGCAAAAAAGAAATGAGAAACATTTTGATAAAGCTGTTTTTGAATATTTGAAAATTGATGAAGAAAAAGGAAAATGGCTCATGCAACGTTTTGTCACAATTGGATATTATGCGTTAGTTGATTTTTTTAAAACAGTGCCCAATCCTGTCAATACAAATGAAGTTGTAGAATGGATTGATCATAAAGAAGTACCCGAACTCATTTTGGATCACAAAGAAATTTTGGATAAAGCTCTGGATACTTTGCGAATAGAATTGAATTTAATGCCTGTTGGGTATAATTTATTGCCGGAGAAATTTACAATTCCCGAGCTTCAGAAATTATATGAAACGATTTTGGACAAAAAACTCGACAGACGTAATTTTTTAAGAAAAATAACCAACATCGGAATCCTGACCAAGCTCGATGAAAAGAAAAGCAACGTTGCACACAAAGCACCCAACTTATATTCTTTTGATAAAGAAAAATACGAAGAAGTCCTTAAAAACGGATTAAATCACGGCTGGTAATTTAAATTATAAATTATGGTAAGTATTGAAAACTTTAGAAAGTTAGCTTTAGCATTTGACGAAGTAACGGAAGAACCGCATTTCGAAAAGACTTCTTTTAGAATTAATAAAAAGATATTTGCCACAATTGACGAGAAAAACAACAAAGGAGTTTTAAAATTTAATGAAATAGATCAATCTGTTTTTTGTGCGTCAAGCGAAATGATTTTCTATCCTATTCCAAACAAGTGGGGAAAACAAGGCTGGACATTTGTGGATTTGGTAAAAGTTCCGTTAGAAATGCTTGAAGATGCATTATCTATATCTTATAAAACTGTCCTGAATAAAAAATAAAACCTCATCTCACAATTGTCCTGAAAGTCAAATTTACTCTGGGCTTTTGAGTCGTTTTAGTAGGTGGCAGACGATGAAGCCAATGAGTTTGTGTTTCGTCTTTCATTACCAGTAAGCTTCCATTTTCTAAAATTAATGAAACCGTTTCTTTGGTCTCTTTATGTTTAAAAGCAAATTTTCGTTCGGCACCAAAACTTACAGATCCGATTGCTCCATTCTTTTTTAAATCTTTTTCAGCATCGCTGTGCCACGCCATCCCTTCTTCACCGGAATGATACAAATTTAAAAGACAGGAATTAAAAGTTTCGCCTGTTTGTTTTTCAATAAAACTTTTTAATTCTAATAATTCCTTTGTCCACGGAAGTGCTTTTTTGGTTGTGTTCGAATACGTATATTCAAATTCCTGGTCGCCGTACCAAGCTACTTTTCTTTTAGTCAAAATCAATTTTCCAAAAATAATTGCTTCGTCATTTTTCCATTCAATCGTATTTAATAAAGTATCACGATAGAAATTAGCTTCGTCTCTTGAAAACAATTTTCCGTAATAATTCACAGTTCCTCCGTGCGGAAGTAAATTGGTATTTTCGTCTATTTCGGGATTAAATAAGTCCATTTTTCCATTTTAAATATTCTGGTTTCATGCAATGTCCGCAAGGCCTGAAACCATTTTTTATTGCTTCTTTTTCAGATGAAAAGAAAACCCGGTTTTCGCGTTTCATTCTTTTTCCGGAAGAACATTTTAATGTTCCGTAGATTTTTAATTTCCGGTTGCCCCCAAAGCAAATTTCGCCATTTTTAATCTGATTCCTAAGATCTGAATCTGAAATTTCATCGTGTCTAGTCATAATTATCACATTTTTTGAAATGTAGAGACGCACGGCAGTGCGTCTACGCAAAGATTTTTTTGCCACGAATTACACGAATTGCACAAATTTTATTTTCTAATTTTAAAAATAATTCGTGTTCATTCGTGCAATTCGTGGCAAAAAAAATCCATTTAATCTGTGGCAGAAAAATTAGCTTAGTGCATCATGAAAAATAATCCCAAGCGTATGTCTTTCACCAGAATGAATTTCACTAACTCCATGTTTCATGTTCACACGATAATATCCTTTTGAGCCTTTTATCGGACGGAAATTGGTTGTAAAAACCAGCATATCTCCTTTCTTTGGTTTTAAAACAATCGCTTTAGATTGCGCGCGCGGAGTTTGCTGTGTCAGAACAAATTCACCGCCGGTAAAATCTTTGTCAGGTTCATTTAAGAAAAGAACAGTTTGAATTGGAAAATAAACGTCGCCATACAAATCCTGATGCAAAGTATTAAATCCGCCTTTGCCATATTTCAGAATTAAGACAGTTGCTTTTAATTGTTCATTTTGATGACACTGATGCAACAATTCTTCGTGAGTTTCCGGAAAAACAGTATTTATATTTAAAACTTTCATCCATGCATTTGCAATTGATGCTAACTTCGGATAAATCGAAGAACGTATATTCTGGATTAAATCCGGAAGCGGATAATTGAAATATTTATATTCTCCTAAACCAAATCGGTAGCGTTCCATTACAACCGTTTTTCGATATAAATTTGGATTATCATAATCAAATTTTAAGTCTTCGCATTGTTCGTTATTCAAAACATTCGGAATGATAGCAAAGCCATTTTCGTGCATAGATTCAGTGATGCTGTCCCAATTAAGAGAAGCAATTTTTAATTGTATATTTTTCATGTAATATTTTTAGATTGAGATTTTTTTCGCCACGAATTCCACGAATTCCACAAATTTTTATGTTGGATTTCTAAAAATTAATTCGTGAACATTCGTGAAATTCGTGGCGAAAAAAAATTAAGGATTTATCTGCGCGCCTTCCCAGCCAATAATAGCTGTTTTTCGAGTGTTTCCCCACATATAACCGCCAAAGATTCCGGAAGACTGAATCACGCGGTGACACGGAATTAAAAAGGCAACAGGATTACTTCCAATTGCTGTTCCAACCGCGCGGGAAGCATTTGGTTTCTGGATTTGATGCGCAATAGAACCATAAGTAGAAAGTTGTCCCATCGGAATCTTTAACAACGTTTCCCAGACTTTCAATTGAAAATCGGTTCCTTTTAAATGCAGTTTTATTTCAGATAATTTACTCCAGTCATTTTGGAAAATAAAAAGAGCATTTTGCTGGGACAAATCCAGTTTTTTAGAAAATTGCGCATTTGGGAATTTATCTTTTAGCGCCATAAATCCTATTGTTTCATCTTCGGCGAAAGCCATAAAACAAACGCCTTTTTGAGTTGAAGCGACAACAATATTACCAAATGGGCTTTCGGCAAAACTGTAATTTATGGATAGGTTTTTTCCACCGTTTTTATATTCTGCCGGAGTCATTCCTTCAATATTTACAAATAGATCATGCAGTCGGCTGGTTCCCGAAAGTCCTGTTTCATAAGCCGTTTCAGAAATAGTCGCCTGATTTTCTTTGAGTAATTTCTTCGCGTGTTCAAGACTCGTATATTGCAAAAATTTCTTCGGACTCGTGCCTGCCCATTCACTAAAAAGTCTCTGAAAGTGAAACGGACTCAAATGTACTTTTTCCGCAACCTCATCAAGATTGGGCTGCTCTTTAAAATTAGCTTTGATATAATCTATAGCTTCGGCGATACGATTATAATTGATTGTTTCCTGTGTGTTCATCTTCATTCAATTTTATAATACAAATATCGGTCGGGTTTTACGGTTATAAAATCCGAAACTTGCGGAAGTGAAACTTGTTACTTTTTGTTTCAGGTTTCAAAATCTAAAACTTTATTTAAGCCTGTTTTTATTGGGCGATAATTTAAAAGTAAAATCTAAGGAGATTACATTTTCAAATTTAGAGTCAGAAGATTTGTTAAGATTTAAAAAACTCTGATTGTAATTAACACCTATAAAAAAGAATGAGCTAATCTGATAATAACTATTTAATGTTGCTCCTAACGTTTTATTGATTTTTTTTGTGCTTTCCTTATCTACGTCATTTACATAATATTCGTCATAATGTTTATACCAGCCGTTTCGAGAATAATTTAGGCCATATCCAACTGAGAATCTTTTGATTTTATGATTGTGTGTTAATCCAAAACTTATAGAATTCAATCTTTCGTATTCTCCATCTTGATCCAATGGAGCAGGAAAAGGAAGTTTAAAATCGGTAACAGCTCTGAAATTAGCTGAAAAATACCTTTTATTGGTGTAAAAATATTCAATTCCGGCAGAAAACCCAAAAAAACCAGTTTGGTTTACAGGTGTTTCGTTGGTTGGTTCAGAATGAAAAGTGTTGACATAAGGCAAAGCAACTACAAAATTAATTTGACCCTTTTTTGTTGGATATTCTTTTGTAAAATGATGTTTGAAACTTTCAAAACCTGTTGACAAATCTGTTTTAATTACACCAACAGAATCCTGAACGTCGAGAAAAACTTTATCCTGATAATAAAATCTTTTCTGATTCGTAAAATCGGTAATGTAACCTACAGGAAATAATTGGAAGAATAATAAATTGCCAAAAACAAATTTTCCGTTTACAGAGGGCTTTAATGTATATTTTTTAGTTAAACTGTCAGAAACTAATTCAATAGGTAATTCTTTTTTAGATCTTTTGACAATTATTTTGACAGGTAATTTATAAATGCTGTCATTTATTTTTGCAGAAGCATCAGTAATATTAGTAGTAACTGACAGCGTCTGAGTTTTTTTATTGAAAACAGTGGCACAAGAACTTAAAGAAATAATTAATAGAATTAGTAACGCATTTTTCTTCATATTTGAGCCAGGTTAAAAAGATGTATTGGACATTTTTTTAGCTAAAATATAAATATTTATAATACGTTATGGAT
>SEBM01000758.1 GCA_004296145.1 Flavobacterium sp. | reverse complement strand
ATGTATAATTGAATTATCTATTTTCATATTTTCTTTTAAATTTAAAAAAAAAGTTTTAAAAACTATAATCTATTATCAGCTATAGTTCCTAAAACTCCTTTTACATCATATAACAAACTATTTGATTGTTGCAAATCTGAAAAATTAAGATTTAAAAATTCTGTATGCGCAACACCTAAAACAATAGTATCAAATTTCTCCTTGGGAATTGAATTTATTGTTGTCAATTTATATTCTTTCTTTACTTCCTCAATATTTGCCAGAGGATCGTAAATTGTAACCGTTATCCCGTATTCTTTCAATGCTCTTACAACATCTACTATTTTTGTATTTCTAACGTCAGGACAATTTTCCTTAAAGGTAATGCCTAACATTAAAAGATTTGCACCATTAACCGAAATCCCTTTTTTAATCATCAACTTAACAACTTGAGAAGCAACATATTCTCCCATACTGTCATTTAGACGTCTCCCTGCCAAAATTATTTCAGGATGGTATCCAAATTCCTGCGCTCGTTGTGCTAAATAATAAGGGTCAACACCAATACAATGACCTCCTACCAAACCTGGTTTAAATGGCAAAAAATTCCATTTTGTAGCTGCTGCTGTTAATACTTCCTGAGTATCAATATTCATCAAATTAAATATTTTTGCCAATTCATTAACAAAAGCAATATTAATATCACGCTGAGAATTTTCAATAACTTTAGCCGCTTCAGCAACTTTGATTGAAGGTGCTAAATGAGTTCCTGCAGTAATTACAGATTTATATAAGGCATCTACTTTTAAACCAATTTCAGGGGTTGAGCCTGAGGTCACCTTTAAAATTTTCTCAACGGTGTGTTCTTTATCCCCTGGATTAATTCTTTCTGGAGAATATCCTCCAAAAAAATCTTCATTAAATTTTAGTCCTGAAACTCTTTCCAAAACCGGAACACATTGTTCTTCTGTAACCCCTGGATATACTGTCGATTCATAAATTACAATATCGCCTTTTTTTAGCACTTTACCAACTGATTCACTTGATTTATATAATGGAGTTAAATCAGGTCGATTGTTTTTATCAACGGGTGTTGGAACGGTTATTATAAAATAATTACAACTAGCAATATCATCTAAAGAAGTTGTACAATATAAACCAACTTTGTTTTCATTATTATTTACTAATACTTTTTGTAAAGTATCGTCATCAATCTCTAGTGTAGTGTCTGTTCCAGATAATAAAGAACTTACTCTTGATTGGTTAATATCAAAACCTACAACAGAATATTTTGTCGCAAATAATCTGGCCAAAGGCAACCCTACATACCCTAAACCTATTACTGCTATTTTTATATCTTTATTCAATTTACGTTCTTTTAAAAATTCGTTCATTAAAACTCACGGCTTCGCCTCTCTCTGTCACACATATTGACACAGATGGCTGTAGATCGATTTTTTGGCAAATATAACACATTAACTCAATAAATTCAACACAGTTTCCTGCAGAACTTAAAAAGAAAATTCTTAAAACTTGTAAATCTTTACCAAACATTTACAAATCAGTTATTAAGGAAATATTTACAAAAAAATAAAGAATAAAAAACACTAAATAGTGTATTTTATTCTTTACAAATTAAAGAGTCCACAATTAGCAGT
>SEBM01000173.1 GCA_004296145.1 Flavobacterium sp. | reverse complement strand
ACAAATCTTCAATTTTGTACTAAAGTTCAATCGAAGAAATACCGTTGAACTTTGCAGTTTCGCCCCACTATTGCAAAACCCTTGTTAGCTGTGGTTGTTTTTCGCTGTTATAAATGTCCGGATTCCCAATTTTTCCAACTATTATTTGGTTTTTGTGTGGGTTTCCAATTTGTTACATTTTTAGTTGTCAAAATCTTTGCAATCAATTGGTAAGTTTCTTGTCGGCTTGGTGGATTTGTTTTGTCGTAAGCACTTACAAAATGGAACTCGTCAATTGTCATAAGTTTTGGAATGTCTTTAGGAATATGTTTCCGAATTTCCTCTTCAGTCGCACTGATTAGCGCTGGATTTGTTTCGTGTAAATATCTGATAAAGTCTCCAAAACCTATAAGGTTTTTAGGATTGTCATAATCTCGAATATCAATTCCTAATTTTTCATAATTTTGATAGTTGTTGTCAAATTGAACAATATTATCTCGGATTTTAATTTCTTTTATATTTTGTCCAATTAATTCAAATGTTTCCATTTCTTCGCCATCTTTGTTTTCAATCCTTTCAAATTCTGTTGGGTCAATTAGGATTATATTGTTTGCATTTGTAATATAATTCCGTTCAGGATATTTGTCAATTGGATAATCAATACAGTTTCCAATATAATTTAATTCTATTTCCGCAGAAGTTCCTCGATTTTGATAACCGCTTTTTTCAAAAACTACAATCCATCTTGTTGAATCTGCGTATAAATGAATTCTGTTTCCTGCGGTCTCACAGTAACCGTGTTCAAGGTCAAGAAAAAAGTTGTATTTGATATCTTCTGGTTGTCCAGTTGGATAATATTTACTTGGTTCTCCGTTAAAAGCCAAGTCCAACTGTTCTAAAATTTCAGTCTCGTTAAATGTCATTGTTTTTTTGTCATTTAGTTTATTTTTCACTGTTCCCGAACAAGAGATTAAAAGGAGTAATATTATTATGGGTAGTCGTTTCATACAATCACAGCTAACGGTTTAGGGCTTGGCGCAGGCAGGGAATAGTAGCACTTCAGCTCAATAACTTACCGAAGATAAATAGAATTACAAATGCTCAAAGTTTATTCGTCAGCCCTGCTTGCGCCAAACCCCTGTTGTGCGTAGTGTTGCTTGTTGTCGTCTATCCACTTTATCGCTCTATCAACCACGGTTTTTTCAATAGTCGATTTATTTGCGTCTTCCCAATAAGGTGAATACTCGTTACCATAGTCAAAGTCGTCCCAAGCCCAATATATAAGATAAAAGTCGTAAATAGATTCTTCGTAATCTTTCATTTGACAAAACCTATAAACCGTTTCGAGGTTTCGTCTAATATTGTCAGACAAGGCAATTTTTTTTATGAAATAACTACAATAACTTAAAACAGCTTCGTCACCTGTTTTAATGGTAATGTCTAGTTCTGTCAATGCTTTTTTCAAATAACTAGATGCTTCAAAATAATTAGTCGGTTGGGGCAATCCCGCTAAAATTAGAAGAGAAGGTGTGTCATGTCCTAAAAAAACCATCTCAATAGCCCAATCTACAAACTCGTCAGCGTTAAAGTTTGGAACTTCGTCAGCTGCTACAACTTTATATGTCAGGTCACTAATATTTGTCATTGAAAACTGGTCGATTAGCATTACGCACAACGTTTAAGCATTGGCGTTGTGGCGGCAATAGAATTCCGTCAGCCGAATATAGTACAAAAGCTAAATAGTAGTACAACAGTTGAACCTATATTCTTCAGCCGCCATAATGCCAATGCAATGTTGGGCGTTCGTTTTTGTCAAGCGAAGAAAATGAATTCTATGGTAATATTATCATAGGTTATTTTCTTCTAAAAGCCTTTTCAATTCGGTATTTTCTTTCCAACCGCCACTTTCTCTCATTGCTATTAAGAGATATTTTTTAGCATCTGCTAATGTTCTTGCTTCTCCACGGACGGTTGCGTTTGGCCACGGTTGTTTGTTTTCAGGCACTAAATATTCAAAATAGTATTCTTTTGTTCCTATGTTGCTAATTATTACAAACCAATCTGCTTTCCAATTGTCTGCGTTTTGGATTACTAATCTTGCGTGTGATGTTAACCCCCAAAGTAACGTCTCCGCAAATGTTTGATTTACAAGTTCAACAAAAAGTAGCATTTCCTTTCCAACGTCCACATAAGAATTAGTGCTTGTTGCAGATAAGTCAACATAGAACTCTTCTAATGTCATACTTTTTTGGTCTGAACTTCTTTTTATGGGCATATAATCTCGTGTTTTCTTTTATGTAACAATGTATCCGTTGCGGGTCGTTAAAATGACGCCCAACGTTTCGGGGCTTTGCGAATTTTTGATTTTATTTTAGCAATTATCCCAAGCACTAACTTAATAAATTATTACTGAACTGCCATATCGCCCGTCGCCCAAAAATTAGCAAAACCGCTGTTATATGCAGGGTGGTTATCTAAGCTATTTGCCTTGAGGTTTCTAAATTTATTTCGGTTAGTTTACTTTTGATTTTAATTATTTGGTAAATTAAAAATACGGCAACTAAGTTAATTTTAAAGATTACCAATTCTTTTTCATTATTAAAGTTAAAGTCATATTCCGAAAGTGAAAAGCCTGACGATACTTCAAAACCATTTGTTAGTTCAAGTCCAACTGAAATCATTAGTCCAGAAACAAGTAATAAGGCGTAACCTGAAACAGCAAAACTAATTAGCTGTAACATTTGAGTGATTAAAGACAGGTTCAAGGCTGTAGCGAGATTTCCGTAAAGTAATTGGTATCCGCTAAAAATTGAAAATAAAAAAAATATCGCACCAATTGAGAGTGCTATAAGCAATGGCAATTGAATAGAACTTGTAACAAAGAAGAAATAGCTTAAAACCAATAGACCTATTACTCCTCCAATGATTTCATAATAGGCTAGCAGTTTTATAGATTTTAATAGTTTTTTGTTTTTGAGAGTATTCATTCTAGTTTGGTTTTCGTTAGCCTTGCATATAACGTTTTGGGGCTTTGCGAATTTTTGATTTTACCTTCCGCAATTATTGTAAGCACTAACTTAATAAATAATTACTGAACCCGCACATCGCCCGTCGCCAGAAAATTTGCAAAACTGCTGTTAGGTGTAGTTCTATGATATGATCCAGATATTTCCTTTTTCGTGTGATGTCCAAATTAAAGTCCCATCGTCTCCAGTCCTTTGTTCAAAATTAACGTCTTTGCCAACTTTTAAAACGCAGTTGTCGAAATGTCTATTAAAGAGTGTCGGTGGATTTAAATTGGTGGATTTTGCTTCAATGTCCACATTTTTCTTGTCGTTTTGTTCTTTGGAACCGACTATGATTATACTCTTTATCGTCCTAGGGTAAAATAGCCATAATTGAATGTCTAAACTGTTGGTTTTAAACCATTCGTCATTTTTTAATTTCAAGAATATTTCTTCAAATGCTTTGTAAATGAAATTGTGAAAATAGATGCTAGGATTCTCATTTTTAAACCAATAAAATGGTCTTAAATGAATTCTAAATGAAATGGGCGCCCTGTTGCTAATTCTAATTGGATAGTTTAAAATAGAGTTTTTCCAACTTTCTAATTGCTTTATTTTCCTTTTAAATCCACGAATCTTTTTCCGAGAGAATTTCGTCATATATTTTTGCTCTTTGTTTTCGGCTAGTTAATATGCACCCAAAATTGCAGCTAACGTTTCGGGTATTGCCGAAGGCGGGGATTTTTAGCACCGAACTTCAATAGAAATACCAAAGTTCAAATATACCAAAAATGTTCAATAGAAGTACTTCAGCCCCGCTTTTGGCAATACCTTGTTATAGGCTGCCCCATTGTCGGTTACTTTGTTGAGCGTTGGAAAAGCAAGCTCTTTTGCAATTTTGGGATTGTGCGGTTGGCTTGAGCGAATTGCAAATGTGCTTGCTTTAGCGTTGGCATTAATTAGTTCAAGTTTTTCTTGTCAGTTTGAAATTTGTCCGTAAATTTGTCCGTGTCCGTAAAAATGTCCGCAATATGGTAAACGTTAAATTTTATTTAGATAAGGCTGATAAGTCTAAACACTTTCCAATTCATTTGGTTTTAAGGCAAAAAGATGTTCAAGTTAAGGTTTCCACTGGTGAAAAGGTGATGAGGAAAGACTGGGATGCCAAAAATCAAAACGTCAAGGAAACTGAATATGCACATAAGAGTATCAATAAATTTCTCACTTTTTTGAAGCAAGAGGTGGAGAAGCATTTTGCATCTGCTCCACATAGTCAGTTTACTGATGTGAAAGTTAAAGAGAAAATTTTATCACTGGTAAATAGTCGCAAACAAAATACGGATGTATCAATGGTTTGCGAAGATGCTCCGGAATACCAAACAATGCAGAAGATTAAATTTCTGGATTTGTTTGCTGGTGCAGGTGGTTTTAGCGAAGGCTTTTTGCAAGCCGAACACGGAAATAAATATTACGATTTTCGTTTAGGTAGCGACATTAACGAAAATTGCGAATTGACACATTTGGCTCGTTACAATTATCAATTGGGAATGGATGCAGAGTTTTTGCGTCAAGATATTACAGAGCCTGATTTTATTGATAATCTTTTGAAGAAAGTAAAAGCTCAAACTATTGACGTTGTTTGTGGTGGTCCACCTTGTCAAAGTTTTAGCTTGGCCGGAAAACGAAAAAAGTTTGATAAAAAAGACGATTTGTTCGCTCATTATCTGAATGTCATTAAAATGCTTCGTCCAAAGTATTTTGTGATGGAAAACGTGAAAGGAATTTTGACAAAAGAGGGCGGAAAAATTAAAGAAATGATTTTGCAAGAAATTCGGTCTATTATTGATTTAAAAGAGTTTCATCAATTAATTCATTTTGTTGCCAATCTCAAAAAGTCAAGTTCCGAAAATCAATTTATACTCGATTGTTATTTACAAAGATTAAATTTTGAAAAAGCTGTTGACAAAGAATTGGATGCTATTCGAGAAAGCTATATTCAAAACATAGAAAATAAATTTCGTGTTCTTGCACCTAAAATAGCGGATTATAAAACGAGCAAAACCGATATAAATTTTGCAACTATTCGCCACGGATTTAATATGTTGAAAAGAGCGAAGGAATTGGCGTACATTAGAAAAAAAGTCATTCAAGAGAAAAATCATAACGATTTGGATAATGATTTTTTTGCACCAAAATTTGATAATTTTTTAGTGTCAATTGAACCGAATAATATTATTGAAGAAGTCCATAATGCCTTTCAAAGGCTAAATCCATCTACAGATTTTCAAAGTGAAATTTCGAATATTATTCTTGCTCTCGAAATTTATAATTATTCGTTTGATGAATGCGTACAAGGTTTGACCGAAATTGCTAAAAAACAAAGAAGTGAAGAGAAATTAAATGAAATTCTTACATATATTCGTTTGTATAATATCGACCAACCATTTGTTGCATTAGCTTCAGATTATGGTGTTCCACAAAATAGGGAAAGGGTTTTGTTTATTGGTTGCAGAAAAGACCAAAAATTGATTAAAACAGTTCCTGCAACGGTTTCTCCTAGTGAAAAAGTTACGGTTTTTGAAGCGTTGTATGATTTAGATTTCATCGGTAATGACGATGAAAAATATAATTATGAAAATATTGATTTAAAAGCAAAATATAATGGAACGACAGAGCAAATGAAAGCCTTACTAAAAAAGCGTTCTGTTGATGGAAGACCAAATGCCAAAAGTGGTTTGACTTATGCAGAATGGTCAAAGCAAGGGAGATTGATTGGGCGTTTTTCTAACGCTAAAAATCCTTTTTATGTTCGTAATTCCGAAGAGTTGGAAAATGTATTAACACACGTTGTAGCACCGTTGCAAAATCATAAAACAAGTAAACAAAATGATGATGTTATAAAACGATTAAGTGTAATTCTTAACTCCGGAAACTACAACGAAGCAAAAGAGGAATTGAAAAAAATAGGACTTACTTCCGAGAAAAGAAATTATAATGTTTTAAAAGCAGAAGGGCAAAGTTCTACAATTATGACTATTCCAGATGATTACGTTCATTATGCAAGCCCGAGAGCATTGACCGTTCGTGAAATGGCTCGTTTGCAGTCTTTTGATGATAGTTTTGTTTTCCAAGGAAAACGTTCCACTGGCGGAAATAAAAGGAAATTTGAAGTCCCACAATTTACTTTGGTTGGTAATGCTGTTCCACCTTTAATGGCGAGAGCGGTTGCTTTGGAAATATTAAAAAATATTGATTAAGGATGAGACAATTAACCAAAGTAGAAATAGAAAGAATAAAACTTCTTACAGAAAAATCGGTTGAAGTAACATTAATTGAACCAACAGGAACTGGTCTTGAAAAATCAATAATGGATGCAACTGGTTCTGTACGAGCTTATTTGAAAGATAAAAATATTCACGATTACGAACTTCAAAATCAAGGTCAAGAAAGCAAAATACAAGTCAATTCATATTTGATTACTCCTGACGGGTTGATAAAATCGGTAGCTTCATTGTATCGACCTAATACAAAGAAAGGCGACCCGAGAATTTGGTTTAAAGGTTTGGGTGCCTACTCAAGAGCAAATGATATTTTAGGGATTATTTCTTTTGAAAATGATTTGTATGTTGTAAATGTAACGCAACTCGATTTTGAAAGCTTGATTAATGGTTTAGCAAATAATCCATTGAAAGAATTAGTAAATGAAATAAATTCTTTGTCGAGAGAAGTGGCGGATGAATTATTGATTTTGTTGAGAGAAATAAGTTTACGAGGAGCAATTCCTGCAATGTTGCAAGCCGATACCGCAATTGGTAGAACTCTTGAAACGCTTTTAGGGATTAATATCAATTCGTCCAAGCAACCAGATTATAAGGGTATTGAGCTGAAATCTTTCCGAGATAAAAAAGGGAATAGAAAAAATCTGTTTGCACAAGTTCCGGATTGGTCAGCCAGCAAATTCAAAAGTTCTGCTGAAATTCTGAACGAATTTGGTTATAGTCGTGGCGATGATTTTAAGTTGTATTGTACGGTTTCTGCAATCGTTCGTAATTCACAAGGTTTAAAACTGAAATTAGATACTGATGTTCGACAGTTGATAGAAAGTTCTGATAAAGCTTCGGTTGGTGATTTTGTGGTTTGGGGATTGGAAACCTTGCATAAACGCTTACTTGAAAAACACAATGAAACTTTTTGGGTTGCAACGGATACTTTGATTATTGATAAAAAAGAACATTTTATATACAAATCGGTCGAACATACGAAAAAGCCGATTGTGTCCCAGTTTGATATTTTATTAGAACAAGGAATTATTACACTTGACCATTTGATAAAACGTACTTCTGCCGGAAAAGTTGTCGAGAAAGGTCCGCTTTTTAAGATAAAACCAAACGCATTGAATATGTTATTTCCGCCAAGTCAATCTTACGATTTGTTGTCGAAGTAAAGTCGAGTGTTGGAAAAATTCAAGCTCTTTTGGTTTTTGTGTGTCGGCTTTGTGCGGTTGGAAAACCAAATGTGCTTGAATGTGCGGTGGCGTTTAGGGGTTGCCTATAACTCTCGGCTTGGCGCAACTTATCCGTTTTTAATCATTTATAAACGAATATACACGTTTAACTTACTATTTATAAATCTTATTAAGCTATTGGTTCTTGGCATTTAGCAACCGAACACAAGACCCACCGAACGTTAACTTATAAACCCTATAGTAGCGTATGCCGTGTCAGTCTGAGCGTAGTCGAAGACTAGGCAATAGCGGA
>SEBM01000172.1 GCA_004296145.1 Flavobacterium sp. | reverse complement strand
GCTCAGATTGAAGAAAGATTATTAGCTGCTTACAACAGAATCAGAAGCAGTGTTCGTAATGGTTTAGCTGTTGTATCTATCGAAAGAGGAGCTTCTGCAGGATCATTCTTCACTATTCCGCCACAAACTCAGGTTGAGATTGCTTCAAGAAAGAAAATCATCACTGATGAGCACTCTGGAAGAATCTTGGTTGACAGCGCACTTGCTGAAGAAGAAAAAGAAAAAATGGAACAATTGTTCTCTAAATTCTAATATCAAATCCCGATTTTTAATCGGGATTTTTTTTGTCTACAACTTTTTGCCACGAATTTCGCTAATTACACTAATTTTTATTTTACTGCTAACAGAATAAAAAATCGTGCTAAATTTGTGTAATTCGTGGCGATTTTTTTTAGACCGCTTTCGCATAATAATTATATTTAAAATCATTTGTTTTGGGAATCAAAAAAGGAATTCGTTTTATTACATTAAAATCGGTCGGATCATATATTAACTTTCTTAGCTATGTCCGTCCGCAAAAAGCTGTAGCTCTTTCTTATGCACTTTTTAGTCAGCCAAGAGTTGGACGATTAAACAAAGAAAAATTACCCAAAATATTAAGAAATACCGAAACAGAAACTTTTCATCATAACGAACATCATTTTCAAACGTACGTTTGGAAAGGAAACGAAACCAGAATCTTACTCGTGCACGGTTGGGAAAGTAACGCTTCGCGCTGGAAGAAAACCTTACCTCATCTTCAAAAATCCGGAAGTACTATTATTGCGATCGATGCTCCTGCTCACGGGCAAAGCAGCGGAAAAGAGTTCAACATTCCGCTTTATGCAGAATTTATTAATAAAGCGGTAGAAAAATACCAGCCAACCATTATTATTGGACATTCTATTGGCGGAGCTGCTTGTGTTTACCATCAATATTTATTCCCGAATACGAGTATTGAGAAAATGGTGATTTTGGGCGCACCCTCCGATTTAAAAACTTTGATTGATAATTATATTTCGATGCTGAGTTTAAACAGCAAAATGTTTTCGCTTTTAGAGAGTCATTTTATGGATCGTTTCAATTTTAAAATCGCCGATTTTTCAGGACAAAAGTTTGCTTCAGAATTTAATGTTTCAGGTTTGATTGCTCACGACACTTCAGACAATGTAGTTGCTTTTGAAGAAGGAAAAAAAACAGTCAGCAACTGGAAAAACAGTCAGTTTATAGAAACCAAAGGTTTAGGCCACGGCATGCATGATGATGAATTGTATGAGAAGGTTTTAGAGTTTTTGTTTTCTTAGGTTCTAAGGTGCTGAGAGGCTAAGCTTCTAAGTTCTTTTACCAATTATACTTAAAGTATATTTCATCAATCCAAAAAAAATCTAAAATCTAAAATCTAAAATCAGAAATCTAAAATTTTCAAACAACAATCTTAAAATGCTTTAAAAGCTCTTTTTCTCCTTTTCCGGTAATTTGTATGGCTCTTGAGTCTTTTGTTCTTCGCAGCCAATCGTCTGCGATCATTTTATCTAATAAAGAAGCTCCGACTGAGCCTGCAATATGATTTTTTCTTTCGCTCCAGTCCAAACAGGGTTTTAAGAATAAACGTCTTTGTTTTTTTATTTCCTCCAGATCGATTCCGAAATCAGAAAACCATTTTGTTCCTTCCCTGCTTATTTCGAATTTATTATCCGAATCTACAATGATTTTTTGTTCTAATAAGCTTTCGGCGACAGCCACACCAATTTTTCCAGCCAAATGATCGTAGCACGTTCTGCAGTGTTTTATTGGTGAACGTTTTTCTGAATTCTTTTTTTCAGGAACTGTTGGCGGAATCAAACTTGCCATTGCTTCTATCGCATATGCGGTTTCTTTACTGGAAAACCTGTAATATTTATGTCGGCCTTGTTTCTCGACGCAAAGCAAATCTGCTTCTAAAAGTTTAGCCAGGTGCATGCTTATATTTTGTGGAGAAGTATTGGCTGCAATTGCAAGTTCGGTTGCTGTAAAGGCTTTACCATCGAGTAAAGTCCACATTATTACTGCGCGTGTCGGATCTCCGATTAATGATGCTATTTTTACAAATTGATTTTCCATTTTATACTTTCATAGTTAAATTCAAACTTAAGTATTGCGTTGTAAAGTTAAATAACTTTGCTAAAAACATTACACCATGTCAACGTTATTTCTACAATCTGAAATCAAAAATCCATATTCTTTTTATCAGAAAATGATAAAAGAAAATCCTGTTTATTGGGATGAAACCAATAAAATCTGGGCCATTTATTCTTATGAAGATTGCCTTGAAATTTTACAAAATGAAAATGCTCATATTCCGGCATTTCCTCCGAATAAAAACCTCAACCAATATGTTTTAAAAATCATTAATAATCTTGCACGGTTATCAGATGGAATTCAGCATACGATTGCAAAAGAAACGGCGTTAGTTCTTTTCTCCAATATGAAAACTATTGGAATACATTCAATTATAGAAGAATTATTGGAAAAAGATTCCAATCCAAATCAAATGAATTGGGTCGATTCGGTTTACAAAAAGTTACCCGTTTTGACTGTTTTAAAGAGCTTTGATTTTAATGATGAAGATTCTGTTTTTATAACACAAAACATAAGTCTGCTTGTAAAAATAATGCAGCCACACAAAAGTGATGACGAAGCTGAAATGCTTAACAAAGTTTCTACGGAAATTTATTTAATAACAGAAAAACATATTGCTGAACTTCCTTTTTACGAAGATTTATTAAATACTATTTCTTCGACCTATACTATTTCAAAAGAAGAAGCAATTTGTATGTGTGTGAGCAACTTAATTGGACTTTTTATTCAAAGTTATGATGCCGGCAGAGGACTTTTGAGTAATTCATTATTAGTCTTTTTTTCAGAAGAAAATAATTTTCAAAATAAAAATGACAGAACTCAAATACAGAAAATGGTTGTCGAAACCTTACGTTTTGACCCTCCAATTCAGAATACCAGACGAATTGCTGTTTCGGATATTTCATTAAATGGAAATACAATCAAAAAAGGTGATCTGATTTTAGTTGTTCTTGCGGCAGCAAATCGGGATCCAAAACAATTTGAAAATGCCATGACTTTTGATATTGAAAGAACAAATAATGATAAACATCTGACTTTTGGAATTGGCGGACATATGTGCCTGTCAAAATATTTTTCTGTTTATTTGACAACAGAAACATTACACTTTTTAGCCAATAACTACAAAATCTCATTATTGGAAAAGGAAACAGAATATGAACCTATGATAAATGCCAGGCTGCCAAAAGCAATTTGGATTTCAATTTTATAATTTTAAATAAAAAAATATGATCGCAGTAATTTTTGAAGTCATTCCGAACGAAGGAAGAAAAGCAGAATATCTTGATATCGCAGCAAAACTGAGACCCGAATTAGATACTATTGACGGATTTATTTCGATAGAAAGATTTCAGAGTTTTAATGATCCTGACAAAGTTTTGTCGCTGTCTTTTTGGAGAGATGAAGAAAGTATTCAGCAATGGCGAAATCTCGAAATGCACAGATATGCCCAATCTAAAGGCAGAAATGAAATTTTTAAAGATTATCATTTAAGAATTGCAGATGTAAAACGGGATTACGGAATGTTTGAACGAAAAGAAGCGCCAGGCGACAGCGCAGAATTTCATAACCATTAAAGTTTCTGAGACACTAAGATTCTAAGTTAGTAAGCTTTTTTAATCTGAAATCTAAACTCTAAACTCTAAAATTTAGCTATTTTTGCAAGATGGAAGAGAATTTAAAACGTCTTAATAAATTTATCGGAGAAACAGGTTATTGTTCCCGTCGTGAAGCCGATAAACTTATCGAGGAAGGACGTGTAACAATAAATGGAGTTGTACCCGAAATGGGAACGAAAGTTTCTCCTGACGATGAAGTGCGCATTGACGGAAAACTGATTGTAGAAAAACACGAAAAACTAGTCTATCTGGCGTTCAACAAACCAGTCGGAATTGAATGTACGACCAATTTGGAAGTTCGAAATAATATTGTTGATTATATCAATTATCCAAAACGTATTTTCCCGATCGGACGATTGGATAAAGCCAGTGAAGGATTGATTTTTATGACCAATGATGGTGATATCGTCAATAAGATTTTGCGTGCCAGAAACAATCACGAAAAAGAATATACTGTAACGGTAAATAAACCGATTACGGAACGATTTATACAAAGAATGGGAAACGGAGTTCCTATTCTTGATACCGTAACCAGAAAATGTAAAGTGGAACAGATTAGTAAAACCACTTTTAAAATCATCCTGACGCAGGGACTTAATCGCCAAATCCGTAGAATGTGTGAATATTTAGGATATGACGTAACGGCCTTAAAACGTATCAGGATTATCAATATTTCATTGGATGTTCCTGTTGGGCGTTACCGCGATCTGACCGATGCTGAGATCAAAGAACTGAATCAATTGATTGAACCATCGAGTAAAACAGAAGAAGCAAGTTTGCCTAAAGTAGAAACTTCACGACCAGAAGCTCCAAAACGCAGAACGGAGTTTATTTCAAAACACGATCCACGATTTAAGAAAAAAGGAGATTATTAAATAATCTCCTTTTTTTATTTACTTCAATACTCTGAAGTTTTTTACAAAATCTTTGTACTTGTCACTTAAGGTCACTTTGTGTTTTCCTTTTAAAACAACCAAATTATCATTTATAATGATTTCTTCAATCTTGCTTGCGTTTACAATATAATTTCTGTGTGTCTGAAAAAACAGTGCAGGATCTAATAGCTGAATAATTTTGGTTAGTGAAATCAGGATTACAAATTTATCTGTTTCGGTTATGACATTGCAATAACGGTCTTCTACCTCAATGAATACAATATCCTCAATTCGGACTTTTTTAAGCGATTTATTCTTTTTTATAAATAAAGAATCGTTGCTTATTATCGTATTCTGATCTTCGCTGTGAAAAACATTCGGCTGGCCATAAAATTTCTCGACAGCCATTTCTAATGCGTACAAAATCTCGAGTTCATTAAACGGTTTCATCAAAAAACTAAAAGGCTTTGTAAGTTTCGCGCGTTCAAAAATCTGACGGTCTTTTGAGCTGGTTAAAAACACAAATGGCTTCACTCCGTTTGGAACAATGTTTATGGTTTCGGCAAAGGTAATTCCGTCAGGGCTTCCGTTAAGAAAAACATCAATCACCACAATATCAACCGTATTATTATAAAACGTTGTTAATGCTTCGCCATAGGTAGGACATACACCTACGATAGTGTAATTATTTTCGGTAAGCACTTTTACAAGCGCATCACTTTCTGCAGGTGTATCCTCGATAATAAGTACATTTATATTATCCATTATTTTTAAACTTTGGTAATGCTATGATTATTTTAGTCCCCACATTTTCTTCACTTTCAATATCAAGCTTTCCGCCATTTTTATTGATCATGCTTTTACACAACTGCATTCCTAAACCGGTTCCTATTGCGTCGTCGTTTTTCTTTCTGGAAAGCAGGACAGTTTGTTTTAGCAATTCTTCTCTGGTTGCTTTGTTCATTCCCGATCCGGTGTCTTCTATGACCAAATAACAAAACTCTTCTGTTGAAGGTCTTGAATAAATAGAAATAGAACCGTTTTCACTGGAAAATTTAATCGCATTATCTAAAAAATTACGAACAACTATTTTCAGCGAATCCATATCGGTAAATACATAATCTGAACTATTAACATCACTTTTAAAATTGATGTTTTTATTCAGCATCAACGGCTTATAGTTGTATTCAACATGTTGTACAATCGATGCAAGATGCAATGATTCCTGATAAAAATAAGCTTGTTTGGTTTGTAACAAAGCCCAATTGAGCAGGTTATCTAATAAATTGTAAGCACCGTTTGCAATTGTACTGTTGTTATGCAGCAAAACATCCAATTCTGAAAAGTTTTTGCTTTCCAGACTTTCCAGCAATTTGCCATTACTTGTTTTTAAAGCATTTACAGAAGATCTCAAATCGTGACTAACAATAGAAAACAACTTGTCTTTTGTAGCATTCAACTCGTCAAGTTGATTTTTTTGCTCTAAGATTATTTTATTGTTTTTAACTTTCTGTCTGTAGAAATACACTCCGGCACCAAACAAAATCAACAACAAAACAGACGAAGCAAGAAATCCATTTCTTTCGGCATCTTTTACTTTATTTTCAGCCGCAAGAATGTTTACTTCTTTTTGTTTTTGTGTTACAGCAAATTTCTTTTCAAGATCTGCAATTGCCCAAACTTTATTTTGATCGTTTAGAGAATCTTTCCAGGCTTCGTATTCTTTTCTATAAACCAAAGCCTGAGAAAAATTTTTTCTGTTTTCTTCAACTGCAGCCATATTTTTGGCAGCAGCTCTTTTTAAATCAAATGATTTTACCTTTTTAGATAAATTGTATGCTTTCTCAAAATATGGTATTGCCTGACTGTCTTTGTATTGTATATAATAGAGATTCGCAATATCCATGTAAGATCCTATAAGCATTAAAGTATCTTTTTGAACTTCCTGTAAATTGGCACTTTCAAATAAATTTTTCTCTGCTTCATCAAATTTTTCAAGATGTAAATAACATAATCCTATGTTATGCAACACATTACTTCTATTATAATCATAAACTGCCGAATTAGGAAGATTTAAAATATGCTTAAAATACTTTAAAGCTTTATCAAATTCTCTTTGTTGTAATGCAATTTCACCTAAAGAAAACTTTACTTTATAGAAGAAAATGAATTTCGTTGAAATCAGATTAAATTCTACTTTGGCCTCATTAAGAAGTTTTTTTTTTGTAAAGCTTATTGCTCTAAAATAATGACAATAGTCGTCCAATTCTACGTTTTTAACCCGATTGAGTTGTTTCATAGAATAAACCATTGTAGAATCCCAATTCTCTTCTAAAAAAAATGATTGAGCCTTTTTAAAATTAATTTCCTTATTAAATTTTTCTGCTTTTTTTCTAATTTCATATACTAAAGATTTATTGTTGGCTTTATTTTGAGAAAAAAGAAAAAAAGGAAAAATCATTAATATGAAAACTCCAAAACCTTTAATTTTGAGCACTTTCATTTCTATTTATTTAATTAAATATTTAATTAAATTAATTAGGCTGTACTGTCGTCTCAGTTCCTCGAGATGTCTCAGGATCAATATCCCAAAGGAAAGTTTGAATTGTCTTTAATTTTGATAATCCTCCGATAAATAACTTTGGATCTGCCTCAAAAGTTATTTCATAAATAGATAAATCCCCAGATAATTCTTCAGGCATATCATAAACAATGAAAAATTGCAATTGCGCATGTCCGTCCAAATCTATGTAGGTATTTTGAACAACAGAGTAATTAAGTATTCCATTATCTTTAATGGTTTCTGTATCTACATACACAATAGCATCTATAGTCAGTTTATTTTCTTTAGCGTTATAATATGCTTCTACATAAGGAGACAAAATTTCGACAGATTTTGTTTGTTGAAATGTCACAGCACCTATTGATTGGGCTGCTTCTTTTGGTGTAATATCTGTTCCTGGCGGTGCAATAGGAACAATAATAGATTCAAGGGTAGTTTTTTCCATGATATTTGTTTTTGGGTTAAATAATAATTGATTATTTAAGAAATTACACTTAAATAATATAAAATTAGCTGATTTTTAGAAATCAAATGTAGTAAAGATTTTCTTAATAAGTTTTATCTATTTATTCCAGATGTAATAATTAACAA
>SEBM01000757.1 GCA_004296145.1 Flavobacterium sp. | reverse complement strand
TCTTTATTCTTTATTCTTTATTCTTTATTCTTTATTCTTTATTCTTTATTCTTTATTCTTTATTCTTTCAATAAATTTCTTGAAATCACTAATTTCTGAATTTCTGTAGTTCCTTCTCCAATTGTACATAATTTTGAATCACGGTAGAATTTTTCAACAGGAAAATCTTTTGTATAACCATATCCGCCATGAATCTGTACAGCTTCGTTAGCTACTTTTACACAAACTTCAGAGGCATACATTTTAGCCATCGCTCCCAATGTAGTAACTGGCCTATGTTCTTGTTTTAAGAAGGCTGCTTTATGCAATAATAATTCTGAAGCTTCGATTTCTGTTGCCATATCTGCCAATTTAAATGAAATTCCCTGAAAATTACTGATTGGCTGTCCAAACTGATATCTTTCTTTTGAATATTTTAATGCTGCTTCATAAGCTCCTTTTGAAATCCCTAAAGACAAAGCACCTATTGAAATACGACCTCCATCTAATATTTTCATTGCCTGCACAAATCCCTGTCCAACTTCTCCTAATCTGTTTGCATCCGGAACACGGCAATTATCAAATACTAATTCAGCAGTTTCACTGGCACGCATTCCTAATTTATTTTCTTTTTTTCCTGATGAAAATCCCGGCATTCCTTTTTCAAAAACAAAAGCGGTCATTCCTTTAGAATCTCCTTTTTCTCCGGTACGAACTATTACAACGGCAATATCACCTGATATGGCATGTGTAATAAAATTCTTTGCTCCGTTTACTACCCAGAAATCACCATCTTTAACCGCTGTAGTATTCATTCCTCCTGCATCAGAACCTGTATTATGTTCTGTCAAACCCCATGCACCAATATGTTCAGCAGTAGCTAATTTTGGAAGCCATTTTTTCTTTTGCTCCTCATTTCCGAAAGTTAAAATATGGTTGGTACAAAGTGAATTATGCGCCGCTACTGATAATCCGATTGAAGGATCTACTTTTGAAATCTCTGCAACAACAGTAATATATTCATGATATCCCAATCCACTTCCTCCATATTCTTCAGGAACTAAAACTCCCATAAATCCCATTTCTCCCAGTTGTTTAAACAAGGGGATTGGAAAAATTTGAGCTTCATCCCATTCCATTATATTTGGTCGGATATTTTTTTCTGCAAATTCCTTAATCGATTGTGCAATCATCGACTGTGTTTCGTTATAATCAAAATTCATTGTAGTCAGTTATGTTTTAGAACTCCAAATATAAACTAATTATTTTTGCTTTTTCAACAGGAAAACCTTTAATTTTTGCTAAATCCTCAATATTTTCAAAATCTCCATTCATACTTCTATAAGTTATGATTTGTTTTGCCAATGCATATTTAAAATAAGGAAACTGCGCTAATTCTTTTAGAGATATATCATTTATTGGAATTTTTTTAAAATTTGGCAATGCATAAACCTTAAAATGGGCATTTAGTTCATACAGAACTTCCGGCGAAAGGCCCCAAACTTCAGTTAATTGGTCCATGGACACAAATCCTCCTAAAATTTCTTTTTGTTTTAATATTCGTGAAGATAAAGCTTCCCCGACACCATAAATTTTAACCAAATCTTCCTGCGTTGCCTGATTTATATCTATCAAGGTGATTTTTTCTTTTTTTGTAAATC
>SEBM01000171.1 GCA_004296145.1 Flavobacterium sp. | reverse complement strand
TCTTTAATCTGTTCGATGGTTAAACCGTCTAAATAATACTCTTTTATTTGTCGTATAATTTCTTTGTCTTTTGTAAATGACAGTCCTTTTTGAAGTTCTTGTTTATCTTTTTTTCCTGTGAAAAAATAATTTTCAGCATCTTTTGCATATATTAATAATGCTTTTAAATCCTCATCTTCCTGCGGTATTTTGGAAGCAAAAAAGTCTATATCATCAAATATTTTCTTTTCTATTAATATGTTTATACTATTGATAAAATAAGATTTATTATAAGTAACTTCAAGATATTCTTTAAGTAAGGAATCAACATATTGTCTCGTTGCCAAAGCTGCATTTGTAGCATATTTCATGTTTAAAGGATGCATTTCCATTAAGTTTTCAAAGATATCCGAAGCGGCTTTTGAAAATCCCAAAGTCAAATAACATTTTCCCAATAAAAACAAAGATTTCGAGTGATCCGGAATTATTTTTAAGGTAGCAATTGCTTCTTCTCTAAATTTTTCGGGAGTGCTGTGATCAAAAGAAAACTTAAGTCGGAGATAAAGAAGTTCTTCATTATCAGGAAATTTTTCAAGAGCCTCATTAAGTTTATTAATATAGAATTCGGGTGCATCTTGTATTTTATCAATAAAAATAACTTTGTATAAAATATTAAGCTCACGTTGAAAGATAAAAAGCGGTTTTATATTAGGAGCAATTTCAGTTAACACATTAAAAGCGCCAATATAATTTTCATTGCGATATGCGTCTGATGAAAGCATTAAATGGGAATACATAAAATCAAGCCCTTCAGAAGTATACTCGCCTGTATTTAAAACTTCTGCATAAATGTCAAATTCGGTGTACTGAAGAGTCATGAGCTTGTGAACAAGCGCATAGTGTTTCCTGAATTCTTCATTTTCTTCTGTAATAACGCTTGGGAAAAAATTCTCAAAATGCAAAGTTTCCCTAATTAACAGGATGACATTAGATTTTATAAAAGGTTTGGTGTTTAGAAAATCTGCAATCGGTTTTAGGTACGCAGCCAACTGAATTTCAGTATAAACTTTTAAAGATTCAATCGCAGCTTTCCAAAGTAATTCATTGAAACGTAACGAAATATCATTATAAAGTAACGTAAAATGATCTACTAATTTTTCGGGGGTATCATAAGGTTCAAGCCCAAAAGGTTTTATAATTTCTCTGTATTCCTCTGTAAGTATAGGGTCATTTGCTACAGAATTATTTTCTTCTTTAAGAGTAATCCTTTTTGAGCATTTGATGTAATCGAAGATCGTTTCGATGTCCCTTTCGAAATCTAAACCAGCTATTTTTTTAGCAAGGGCATTTGTAATTTCTTTTTTGTCCGGAAATTCAGCTACGTCCAAAAATTGATGATCTGTCATTGTAAATTTATATTGATTCTGACATAATAGTACAGAACAAATATAATGGGCCGTTTTTTTCTTTCACTCATTACTTATAGTGAAATTGATATCATTTAAGATCTTACAAAATGGTTATAATTACCTAAAATTTTCCTTTTTATAGCGTTTCATTTTTTTATAAAATTTCTCTTCGTTACAATCTTCAAAGTCGCGCGCCATAACGAGAAATTGCTCTGTTTTGGTAAATGATTTCGAAAAATCAAAATGCATCAGTCGTTTGCAGACTTTTAGATAGGTTTCAAATACCTGCTTTTCCCATTCTTCAAAAGCTTCTTCATTTTCCCAGGAAATATTTTCTCCGTAAACATCCGTCATCAAATAATCGGACTGAATCTCAATCGGATAAAAATCAATATTAATAATATCTGATTCATCTTCAGAAAAATATTTCATATCAGGCGCATTATACAATTGGTATAATTCCTGATCTTCAAAATTGCCTTCTATTTCTGAAGCGACTCCAAAAGCAATAGTAGGAGGGAACGGCCCCTGCATCGTATATTCAAACAAAATACAATAAACAGGTTCTTCTATTTTTACTTTTTCAAGAATCTGATCTGCAATATTTTCTGTTAGAAAATCTTCCAAATTAGAAAGAACTTCTTCTATATTTTTGGTTGAAGACATAGCATCATAAATGACACGGATTCTCCCGTCAGAAGCAGTTTCTGTAATTTCAGTTATATTTCCGTCCAGATCAAATTTTAATTCTCCTGTACAAAAATGATCATGATTTGGCCATTCCAGTTTATAGCTTTTAATAAAATCACCATCACAAGTATATGTTTTTAATGAAATGCCATATTCTGTGCATTCAATAAAACGGTCCGGCATTCCGTCTTTATAATAAAGATAACTGACGTTTTTAGCTTTTATACTTTCTGCATTTCGATACACAGAAAAACTTTTATGATAGTCTTCGGTAAATTCGTAAATCGTATAATAGCCAACATTATCACCAAAATGTTCTATTTTAAGAGCAGGTTTTCTGCTTTCCAGATCGATTTTATATTCAAAAAGATCATCTGTTTCCGGATTAAAATCTTCCGCAGTTTCAATTCTCAATTTGGCATTTTCAGGAATAACCTGATTGTTGAGCTGGGCAAAATAAGGCTGTATTTCGTGTAGATTGTATTTTGACTGAATCGTTATTAAAGATTCATCAGCTAAAATAAGTTCTTCTTTCTCTGCAAATGAATTTGTTATATTGTCAAATTCTTCTTGTATTCCGGCGTATAAGATATCGTTTGTCATTTAGTATTCTTTATGTAAAGGCGGCCTGTTTCTAATCTCTTCTTTTCGTTTTTCCCAATATTCAGTCAATTCTTCTGCAGACATTGTTCGCAGTTCTTTCCATTTTATTTTAGGGTCATAATAATAGTTTTCACTCACTTCTTCTGTAAATGACTTTGTTTCTTCCAGAAAAGCAACCAATTGTTTGAATTCACTTTTATTGAAATTTTCCAAAACCTCATTTATTTTGGTATCGTTACAGGATTCATGCAAAATCAAACTTTTGGTCACTTCTGTAATTGCTTGTTTTTCATTATTTTCAAAAAGCGCGATACGCATCAATAATAAATAAGGATAACTCAGAAAACCTTCAGACTGAATTTCTACTTCATTAGCAATCTTTTTTAGTTCTGCCAGAGTTGGTCTGATTATATTTCCCTGATAGCCATAACAATATTCTAAGAATTCTGCATAATGCAAAAGATTTGATGGTGAATTTTCTCTGATGTCATCAACATGTTTTTCGTAAAATAAGATGGCTTCATTAATAGTTTCATCTGCCAGCAATTGATTGTTGTTTTCAAGATAAATTTCAGTTATTTCTTTTTTTAAATTGGCTATATAATAAACTTCCAACACGCTGTCATTCGAAAAAGACATTATTCGGTCATAAACAGTAATTGTTTTTTCTAAAAAATCAATACGTTTTAGTTTTGATCCTGTTTTATAAAAAAACTCCGCACATTCATGAAGATCGATTCGGCTGGTTTCTTTAGGATTATAGTCTAATGTTTTTTCTATCCACGATAAAGCAATTTGCTCCGGAAAAATATTTTCTGCTTTTCTCCATTGCAGGTATTGCTCTAAATGATGATAAGCTAACGCTATTTGGTACGAAAAAGAGGCACCATATTGTTTCTCGAGTTTTTCTGCTTCTTTACTAAATTGTTCCTGAGCTTCTTGCTGTGCTTTGTTTATTTTTTCATCTTCGGGAAAAGGTGAATAAAGCAATTCCAAAAGCATAGACCAGGAAGCTTTTTCGGGAGCAAAATCCAATGCTTTTTTAATTTCTAAAATGGCATTTTGCCAGTATAATAAAGCATTTTCCGGATCAGCAATCAACATCATTCGATACGACTGCGAAATCATTCTGTGGATATCAATTTTGTCTTCAGGATTTGCAATAAGATAGTTTTCAAAAGATGCTACAGTATCTTTAAGGATAGAAAAAGCATTTTCTGATTTTTCTTCACACGCTTTTTCCAAAACAATTAATAATGCATAACTGCGCTCCATCCATTTTTTTTCATCCAGCAGCCATTCGATACAATCTACTATTGGTAGCAAACAGGCAATGCCATCTTCGGTCAATTTGCTGCAGGCAAAATCATAATTCATCTGCCAGAATAAATCAGTATAACCATTAATGGCCAAATCTTCTTTTTCTAATGCAGAATAATTTTCATTTTTGGTTTTTTCAAACAATTGATCCAATCCATCAATATCATAATTATAAGCACATTTCTTTATTTCTTCGTGAAAGAGATTAATGATATAAGGCTGTTCTAAAAGAGAGTTTGTTACTGTAGTATAGCTCAGATGAAAATGCATTTGGTTTTCATCTGAAATAAACTGAAAATACGATGTATCAATAAGATAATATTTAAAGTAACTATATTCTTCATCATCGTTTTTCTGAAGCCGAAGCAAATCTGTTTTTGCCTGAAGTTCTTCGAGTGTACAAAACTCAAAATAAGATTCTGAATTAAAATCGATATGGATATTTTCAATTAAAACAAAAGGAAATGTTTGGATATCTATCTGAAAACAAACAGCATACTTTTTTATATCTTCAGACATATTTTGAAAATAGGTCAAAAGTTCTTCCTTGTCGGGACAAATACCGAAAATCCAGCTTTCTGCCTCGTTTGTAATTTTTATAACGTACATAGCAATTTTATACTGTAGGTATATTTTTTATTTATTATAATTAAACAAATGGGCATAAGATTCAGGTAAAAGGCTTTTTAAGTCTTTACTGTCGTCAACGTATAATTTTTTCATCCCAATCATAGATTCCGGTAAAGTTTTAACATTCGTTAAGATTACACTAAGATATTCTAAATCTGTCAATTCGCTAATATTTTCCGGAATAAATGCAATATCATTGGCACCCATATTTAGTCTTTTTAAGCTTTTAATTTCTGTGAAAACTGCTGGGAATTCGGTTATTTTATTTGAAAAAACATCTAAATCCTGTAGTTCTTTTAAATTAGCGATTTCCGGTGAAATTTTTCTAATTTGGCAATGTTGCAGTGTTAAGCTCTGCAATTTTGGAAGTTTTGAAATGGCATCCGGAATTTCTGATATTGGAAGAGTCATTTCTAAATGTTTAAGATTTTTCAATCTTTCCAATTCAGGAATCCATTCAGTTCTTTCTTTGTCATACAATTTTAAAGAGGTGATTTCATCAGCGTGAATTAAGGCTTCCTGCACAGTTACAGGCAAACTTTCTAATTGTTTCTCCGTCATATCCGAAGGAATATCTGCCGATGGATTTGTTTCTGTAGCCGTTCGCACAACAAAAACGCCTCCACCTAAACGATTGTCGCCACAATTTTGAGCAGATTCCATAAACACAAGCGAATTTTTGTTTTCATATTTTTGAGGCAATTGAAAAGAACGCAGCCCCAAATTATAAGCGGGTATAAAACCGGCTTTTTCAACATCTAAAATTTTAATTCTAAAAGTTTCCCCTTTTGTTTTAAAGCGGACATAAGCGGTACCCGAAGTTTCTCCCGGACCAAAAATCGGAATAGGACCGTACATAGCAATTCCCTGAAGACCTGAGGAATATTTGGTTTTGTATTTTTTAATCCTAAACTCGTGTTTAAATCCAACTCTCCAGTATACAAAAGGATTGGTATTGGTAGTTTCAAGCGGAATCATTTCTATCGCCGGTTTAGATTGCGGAAAAGTTTCTCTCTTCGGAATATCCGGTTCGTAATAATCCTCAAAATTATTGGTCGCATCATCTTGCTGATAAGAGCGAACCATACGGCTTTCTCTCAAACCGGCAAGCAGAATTTCGACTTTCCCCTGACGTTTGAAAATAATTCCGGCTTCGTGAATATCATCGCCCGATGCGCGAAGATTTATATATTCCACATATTCTGATGAAGTATAGAGTTTTATAAAAAGCTTTTCAAAATCCCTTTTTCCCATATCCAGCGTGGCATTGTGGATTACATCATAAGGAAGGATTCCTTTTTTTCCTGTTTCTAAAAACGGAATATAAGTGGTCGGGCCATAAAAACTTCCGCTTCGATTAGAAAAGCGTAGCGGGGTTTCAAATGTTGATATACTATCTCCTGTTTCATTGATCAGAGCGTATGTTTTTCCTTCCGATCTGTTTTCAGAATCATAAACTCTGAATGGTCCGGTTTTATCTACATCAGAATAAACCAAATACGTTTTTAATGTGGGAATATAAAAATAACGAGGATAATAAACGCGTCCGCGAAGCACAGGCGAAAGCTGATATTTTTTTGATTTACTCAAAATAACATCGCGAAACATATATTTGTATTTTGAAGCATTGTGAACTTGTACAAAAAGGAAAAGTCCCAATAATAAAACCGGGATTAGTATATAGAGATTTACCATTTTAATCATTTAGCTGATGAAAATTATTGCTGTTTATTTTGGCTGTTTTCAGTTTCAGACTGATCCTTGTCCTTCAATTTATAACTTCTTATAAATTGGTTATCAATATATAAACTGAAATGATTCTCTGGCTCCAGAACAATTTTTACAGGCAAAGTGGTTTTCATTCGGAACAATAATAAAAAGCCAACCCTTTTGCCGTCCTTTTCTTTGCATAAACTGTAATCAAAAGGAAAATTTTGAGAAAACAGACCACCGCCATTACTTTTGTCAGAATAACAACGGAAAACTATTTTGTCGGCATCTCTCGGAATAAAAGTCCAATTTTGCTCTTTCAAATCGGGATCCAGATTGACGGCAACACCACTGGAACTATTTTGAATATTAATATCCCGAACCATAGAATCCTCCCCCGACAGATTTACAACTTCGATATTATTACTGCTGAATATTTTTTGATAAAATGTAGCATTTTTAACATCCTCAATGATATATCGAACAATAACGAATAGAACAATTAAAGCCACAATAATGACTATCACCTTTTTAGGAAAAGGAGTTTTTGTCAAGTAAGAAACAGCAAATAATCCGCAAAGTAATGCGACAAAAAGAATTAACGCCGGATTTATAAATTCATCAGAACCCGGGCCGTTGCTGCCTCCGTTTGGTGTAGCATGTTTTAAGGAAACATACAAAAATGAAATAATAAAAGCTATTATTCCGGTTGCTGCCAATGCAATCGACCAATGTGTAAAACGTAATAAAAACCACTGTACGCCACTAATAAGAAGTACAGAAATAATAAGTAAAGTGCCTAAATCTCTAATATCCGGATCCATTTATATAAAGTTATAATTGGGTCAAATTTATAGCGATTCTTATTGCTGCACATCATTATTTATAATGATAATTCGTTGTGATTACCTTTTTTTTATCGCTCTGAAATTTCCTTTAATTTATCCAGTGCTTTCGGATAAGTGCTATTGAAGTAATCCAAATAGTCATCAATAGTATCCATTTCTACGGTTACGGTTGTAATGCCGTCATTTTCTTCGAAACTGTAATTTTCGTGTCCGCCTGCCCATTTTTCAACCTGTTCGCCTGTAGTTACTTCGGTATCTCCGTCCAAAAATCCGTAATGGCGAATGGAAACAAAACTGGCAGGTTTATTTGCTGCAATTTCTGAAATCATTCCTGCTTTTTTTCCGTTTTCATCTGTTCCAACAAAACGGATTTTACTTCCAATATCCCAATTTCCTTCGTAAGTAGAAGTAGGGTTAAAAGTTGCTACCCAATATTCGTAAGTGGCTTTGTCATTTAAGCCCAACATCGTTTCATATACTTTTTGAGCCGATGCTTTTATATCTTTTTTGAATTGTAATTTTTGCATTTGCTTAATTTTTTAAGGTTAAATCAGTCTGATAA
>SEBM01000170.1 GCA_004296145.1 Flavobacterium sp. | reverse complement strand
ACATTAATGAAGTGTTAAAAAAATGTACAGCTTCAAAAAAACCTGAATTTAGAGCAAAACCCTAAAATTAAGCATAAAAAAACCATTATAAAGAATAATGGTTTTGGAATATATTATTTTAACAAATTTAAAAATCTTCATTATCAGGAATAACACCCTGATTATTATTTGTTGGCTGTGGTTTTTCTTCTTCTTTTTTCTCTGATTTCTTTTTATCCTTTTCAGCTTCTTTTTTGCTTGTAAAATTAATATAATCAGGATTTAAGTTAGAATCCTGCAAATCATCAGATGAACTTTTTAAGGCTCGTTCTATTTTATGGCTTTTGAATATTTTATTTACCAATTCACTAAAAGTATCAAAATCTACTTCATACGAAATACCAACTCCCTGAGTATAACCAATTCCCTGCCCTACATAATTGATATCATTTTCTTTATTGAATAAACGGAGGTTCATAGAACCATCTTCATTTACTCTGTACAAGACCTCAATATCTCCAACAATTGCAGATTCATTTATACCTCCTACAGGAACACCAACTTTACCATTAATGGTAATTCTGTCGTTAACCTGAGAGGTGATATTGGCTACAAACTGTCCATCTGCTTCCTGGCCTAATCGTTTGTCTGCAGAAATATAATTCAAATCGATGTTGACCTTATCATTGTCTGATTTAATGATACCGCCAAAAAGACTCGAAACTGTTTCTGACAATGTTCCTGATAAATCGCCCTGACTAAATCCGTCTGTACTCATAAACGAACCTGTTGACAATAAATACAACGCCTGTGTCTGACGAATATCTTTATCATCAAGTTTATATTGTATCTCCGATTTTAATACATTACTCACAGATGGGAACTGAATATCAAAATTGGGTTCCGGACTTGTTAAATCTCCTCTTAAACCAATGACTACTTCAACCGGAACTTTTTTATTAAACGACGACGTATTATCCAATAATACAGCAGGATTTGCAGTTGTTTTATAAACGGCTTCAAGATTCAGCTGGGCTTTCATAGGATTTCCTTCCCAAATGATTGACCCTCCTTTTTTTACTGCAAATTTCTTATCAATTAAACCTCCGTATTTAAAATTATAGGTTCCTTCATATGCCTGGAAATCTCCCCACATATTAAATTTACCCAAAGTATTTATTTTAAATAACAAAGATCCGTATCCTTTTCCTTTCATACCATGTCCGGAATTCCTGTCCAGAATTACTTCTACTTCGGCATCGGGTGTTATATCAAAGTCAAACTCCAGCTCAAGACCACCATAATTTCTTGTTTTTTCGACAATACCATTCGCCAGGTTGAACTTTTCTTTTGGTGTGACAAAATGTATAAAACTGCTTTCGTTTACACTTTGTACATTATTAATCGGAATTTTTACTTCGGTACCTTTTTCAGATTTTGCAGCTACTTTAATAAATAAACTGGATACGGGTCCGGTTATACTTGCTGAACCATTTATAAAAGCGGTACCAAAATAAGCAGCATCATCGCTGTCTTTTGTGTCCAGTGCTACTAATCTTTTTGAGGTAATATTCAGATCTAATTTCCAGTCTCCAAAATTGTGATGTTCGATACTTCCGTTCAGCAAACCTTTGGTTCCGTATTTGGTATCTGTTAACTGATTATTTCTAAATAAAAACTTCTCATCTGTCAAATCAATAACGGTGCGATCACTCAGTTCGTAATCAACATTAAGATAAGGAATTGTCATTCCGGCTTTTTCTACATATAACCTTCCGTTGATTTCCGGTTTTTTGACATTTCCAACTACTGCGGCATTTCCGGAAACTGAACCTCTGATATTAGACAAAACATCTCCGCCGATAGTTCCTAAAGTTGCCAGATTAAATCCTTCGAGTTTTAAATTAAGATCTAAAATTGTTTCTTTATTTTCTACTGCGAAAGTTCCGCTTGCTTTAAATGATTCTGTGAAACCATTTTGAATAGAAGAATTTATAGTAAACTTTCTAAAACTCTGATCTCCAGAAATATCAAAATTCAATGTACCGAGTTCGGTTTTATTTAAATTCAGATGATCAATAACAATAGACGCTGTTGGCTGATAAACATCTTTATTCTGCTTATAATTGACATTTCCGTTCAGATTACCATTAAATACAAATTTGGAATTAAAAGGTGTAATCTTATTGATATCAACATCTTCAAAGTTGAGGACGAGATCCTTATAATCAGAACCTTTTATAACACCATTTAAATCAATTTTCTGATCTTCATGCGAAAGAATAATATTGTCGATGGTAAAATTTTTGAATCCTTTATCAAAAACAATCTGATTATCTTTTTGTTCTTTTTCATTTAAATACCATAAATAGTCTTTAAATTTCATTTCAGATTTATGAATCCCTACAATATTATTTTTGTTTTTATCTATCGTGTGGTAAAGGTTCAGGTTAAAATAATCTTCACCCTTATCTCCTCCTTTAAATTCTGAACGAACAAACAAAGTATCTTTTGAGGTTACATTGATCAGACTAAAATCACGCACCTTATAATAAGGTGTTTTGATACTATCTAATTCAACATACGCATTATAAAGCGGATTTTTATTATCTATATTAATTCGGATATTATCGAATGTATTTTTGTCTGCTGTAACTTTTTTAGATTGAAATCTGAATTTGAATTCCTGCAAATCCGAATCAATCTTTCCGCGCAAAACGGTCGATGAATCAATCTCAATTTGAGGATATAACATTTCAACTACTTTGTTGTAGACATGCAAATTGAAACGTAGAAACTGGCCTTTTTTAACTTTATAAGGTTTGTAATTGGTATAAAGACTTCCAACAGAATTCATTACCAATTTATCTAATTCCTTAAACTGAAATTTACCTACAATCTTTCCGTTGACAACGTCTGATGAATTTATTGTTATGGTACGAATCCTCTCTGCATCAAAACTGGAATTTACTGATAATTCATCAAATGCATACGTGGCTTTTGGGTTTTGATAAGCTGCATCTTTAATATAAACATTTCCCTGAAGAGTTTCAATTGAATTTCCGCTCATCTGTACTACAGCGTCTCCGGTAAAATGCGAAATAGAATCATTTACCAATTTTAGTTTTTTCAAATCAGCATTTTCAACATTGATATGAAAATCATATTTGTTTTCGCGGGCACTCAAATCTACTAAACCATTAAATGTAAGGTTCAGGTTTGGGTCGTTTACGGATAATTCTCCTTTATAGTATGGCAATTTGAAATTACCGTTTACCACAATATTATTATAGGTGTATTTATTATAATCTAATTTAGAAATATCTCCTTTTACAATCGTATTCAGGTATTTTTCTGTAAAACCGACACCATCAACATCAAGATTAAGAGTAGTTTTTCCAACATCTTTTCTTTGAAGTAAAGCACCCACATCAAAATTCTCCAAAATAATATTTCCTGAATAAGAAGCTTTGTCGATAAAATCCATATTGTTCATATGCAGATCGACCTGACCGTTTCCTAAATCGGTTATCATTTTAAAGTCGGTTTCTAAATCTGTAGTCGAAAGTTTTGCCTTACCGACAATATTAAATTTTCCGAGTCGCTTAATTTCTTTAGGAAGTTTTTTTCCGAGAACTACAGGCAGTAAAACAACAAGATTATCATAGCTCGAAACCAGTTTATCAAACTTTCCGTCCATCGAAAATTTTTGATCTTTGTTTCCTAAAAGGTTTCTGAAATTTATATTTCCGATAATTCTCGAACCATTTGTATCGCTAAGTCTTAATCTTTTTAAATTAAGATTGTTCAGCGTACCTTTTATTTTTGTTTTAACTTTAAAATGCTGATTTTTACCCAATCCGTCATAAAAATAACGAAGGTCGTTTGTAGCAATAGAAGCAGAATCAAGCGCAACATCAAACTTTACTTTGTCTGTAAAAGCCAGAAAATCTCCAACTTTATAATTCAATATTGCCTGTCCGTAAATAGTTGATCTTTTAGTTTTTATAGCTAAATTTTCAACTTTAATCTGTTTTTTGGTATAACTAAATTTCCCGGCAAAATTTGACACATACAAACCACGGTGATCCTGAAATGAAAACCTGTGAATAATGGTGTTTACGTCAGGTCCATAAAGTTTAAAATCGCTTATATAAGCGTTAAGTTTTGTAAAATCAAGAAATTTTGGTGTCTTTTTATTCTCATCAATTACAGAAAAAACACCTTTGGAAATATAGGCATTTTTGGCCGTCAGTAAAAAATGTCGGTTTGTTTTTGAAGGTTTATCAGAATCAAACAGCCTAATAAATTTATTGATATTATTTTCGTCTTCGTTTTTGTAGGTTTTCAGGTTAAAAAGTAAACCTGTCAATCTCAGATCTCCAAAAATCAAATCCCCGTCGAGTAGTCTTTTTACACTAAGAATGTCTGTAGAAATGATATCAGAATAAATCATGGTTTTATTATGATGATCTAATATCAGGACTTTTTTTAGTTTAACGCCTCCAAAAATATTGATTGCGACCTTGTCTACGCTGATTTTGGTTTTAAAATCAGTGTTAAGCGAATTGGTTACATAATCGGCAATTTTGGTTTGCACTATAGGTAAAGACAAAATGATAGCAAGTGCCAGCAAAAGTAAAATCAACCCAATTAGGGTTCTTGATATTATTTTCTTTACTTTTTTGATAGCTCTTTAATTTTAGTTTTCTTTTAATTTATTTTGAACAGGCAGAGGACGCCTGTTTTTTGATAAAATTTCTTTAATTTTGCCGTTTACTTCAATCAAAGATAAATTAGAAATTTTATTTTTCAAATATAATCCAAAATCGTGCCTTTATATGCAAAATTCAGAGGTTTTTATTCTTGCCATCGAAAGTTCATGCGATGATACTGCTGCTGCAGTTTTACATAACGATAAAGTACTCTCAAATGTTGTAGCGAATCAGTTAATTCACAATCAATATGGCGGCGTGGTTCCTGAATTGGCATCAAGAGCACACCAGCAAAATATAGTTCCTGTAATAGATGCTGCTCTCCGTAAAGCAAATGTACAAAAAGAACAGTTAACTGCCATTGCTTTTACGCAGGGACCGGGTTTAATGGGCTCTCTTTTGGTAGGAAGCTCTTTTAGCAAATCATTGTCTTTGGCGTTACAAATTCCGTTAATTGCTGTAAATCACATGCATGCACATATTTTGGCGCATTTTATAGACGAAGAAGGCTTTGACAAACCGGAATTTCCGTTTTTAGCATTAACCATAAGTGGCGGACACACACAAATCGTAAAAGTAAACGGTTTCTTTGATATGGAAATTATCGGTGAAACTACTGACGATGCTGTTGGCGAAGCTTTTGATAAAAGTGCCAAAATCCTTGGACTTCCCTATCCCGGCGGCCCTTTGATCGATAAATATGCCAAAGAAGGAAACCCAAAAGCTTTTGCTTTTACAAAACCAAAAGTACCCGGATTAGATTTTAGTTTCTCGGGATTAAAGACTGCCATTTTGTATTTTATTCAGAAGAAAAAACAGGAAAATCCAAATTTTATCGAAGAAAACCTTAATGATATTTGTGCTTCTATTCAATATACTATTATTGAAATTTTGATGGACAAATTAAAACTGGCTGTAAAAGAAACCGGAATCACACAAATTGCTATTGGTGGCGGAGTTTCTGCAAATTCAGGAATCAGAACACGATTGAAAGAAAGTGAAGGCAAATATGGCTGGAAAACTTTTGTGCCAAAATTTGAATACACGACAGACAATGCTGCCATGATTGGAATTGTAGGGTATCAGAAATATTTATCAAAACGTTTTGAAACTTCTGCAGTTGTTTCAAAAGCGAGAATTCAATTTTAATTATGCAATTATTCTACAATCCGAATATAGACGAAACGACAGAAAGTTTTTCTTTTGATAAAGAAGAAAGCCGCCACATTATAAAAGTCTTACGAAAAAAAGATTCAGATATACTACACGTTACAAATGGTTCAGGCCTTTTGTTTGAAACAGAAATTACCCTGGCTTCTGATAATAAATGTACTGTTAAGATTCTTTCTGTTACAAAAGCCGATCAGCCCAAATTTCATTTGCATCTGGTTGTTGCTCCGACAAAAATGAATGATCGTTACGAATGGTTTTTGGAGAAAGCGACAGAAATTGGCGTTCAGGAAATAACACCCGTTTTTTGTGATCGTTCTGAAAGAAAAGCAATTAATCCGGAACGATTTGAGAAAATCATTCTCTCAGCAATGAAACAATCAAACGAAACATTTTTGCCAAAATTAAATCCGGCAATTTCGTTTAAAGAATTCATTAAGCAAAAAAATGAAGGTTTAAATCTAATTGCACACTGCGAGGAAACGGACAAAAAATCATTAAAGGAAGTATTGAAACCAAATGAAAACATCACCATTTTAATTGGTCCCGAAGGAGATTTCTCTGATAAGGAAATTGCATTGGCCTTAGAAAATAATTTTAAACCAGTGACTTTAGGCAATACCCGATTAAGAACTGAAACCGCTGCCATCGTTGCTTGTCACAGTGTCGTATTTTTTAATGAGAATTAAAATAAATCACTAGTTTTGTCATTGCTGTAAACAATTATAACCAACTAAAACCTACCCCAAATTATGAGAAAAATTCTTTACTTATTCCTACTAGCTTCTGTTTCTTCATTTTCACAGGAAATTGCTTTATTAAAATACAATGGTGGCGGAGACTGGTATGCCAATCCAACTGCATTGCCAAACCTAATCAGATTTTGCAATTCAAACATTAATACCCGTATAAAAGAAAAACCTGCAACAGTTGAGCCGGGAAGTCCAGATTTACTTTCGTATCCTTTTGTGCATATGACAGGGCACGGAAATGTCGTTTTTAGTGACAACGATATCGAAAACCTTAGAAATTATATGTACGGTGGTGGTTTTCTTCATATTGATGATAACTACGGTATGGATCAATACATTAGAAAAGAAATCAAAAAAATATTTCCAAATAATGATTTGGTAGAAATTCCGGCAAATCATCCTATTTTTCAAAAACCTTTTCCTTTTCCAAACGGATTACCAAAAATTCACGAACACGACGGAACAAGAGCACAGGCTTTTGGAATATTTGTTGAAGGTAAATTAGTGTTATTATACACTTACGAATGTGATTTGGGCGACGGATGGGAAGATGCCGAAGTTCATAATGATCCTGCAAGCGCAAGAGATAAAGCTTTGAAAATGGGTGCTAATATTATGAATTTTATTTTTACAAATTAACATTTAAAAGTGCAGCTTACCCACGAAGAAAATCAATTTGAAAGAAAAACGTTTCCGATAACGCTGGTTTGTGACCATATATATTTTCAGCAAAATATCGGTTCGCTTTTCAGGATTAGCGAAGCTTTAGGTGTCGAAAATATTATTTTTCTGGGAAAAGATATTCCGCTTACGCCCAGAAAAATAAACAAAACTTCCAGAAGTACACATCTTCATGTTCCGCATTCAATCGTAGAAAACACCTCTGAATTAGTTATTTATCTGACTGAAAACAACTTCGAAATTATTGCTTTGGAAATTGCCAGTAACAGCAAACCTCTGAAAGAAGTTGTGATTCAAAAAGATAAAAAAACAGCACTTGTCATTGGAAGCGAAATTGACGGAATTTCAGAAGAACTTTTAAAAATTTCAAACCAAATTGTTCATATCAATATGTTTGGTAAAAACTCAAGTATGAATGTTGTACAAGCTGCCAGTATAGCTTTATATGAAATTACTTC
>SEBM01000756.1 GCA_004296145.1 Flavobacterium sp. | reverse complement strand
TTTATCGATTAACCTAGATTAAGAAAGAACTGAGGGCGTTTTTTTTATTTTTCATGGATTTTACTTTTGAAATTTCTAAGTAAAATCCGGATATAAAAATGCAGTCCGAAAGTAATCTGTTACTTTCAGTGTAATTGTTTGCTGTGACCAACAATCAGTCACAGCAAATTCTATAAGATCGTGATGAATTTATAATTTAATAAATATTGACTTTCTCAGTTTCGGTTCAATATTTTTTGTCTTGTGTCCTTTTCCTGTCGTGTCTTCTACTAACAGGATTGAACCGGTGTTGAATGTTCTTTTTTCGCCCAGCGAAGTTTCGATTTCTACACCGCCTTCCAGTAAAATAATATACTGGCGGTCTGGTGCATTATGAAAATCATAATCATAAGAAGGTTTAACTTCTCTAAAAACGATAGATTTAACGGGTTCGTCGTCAGATAAAAATCCGATATCGCCGTTGTTTTTTAATGGAACTTCAAAGTCTTCAAAATGACTTTCTCCATTTGCATCGCTGTAAACGCGAGTTATCGTAATCATTATTTTTTATTGAAAATTAATGCATTAGCACAATCTATTTCATCCTGACTAATGGTATGTCCCATATTTGGATAGATTTTTTTAGTAACATCTGCGCCCATTTTTGTCATAAGATCTTCAGTATCATTTACTCTTTCTACAGGAACATGAAAATCAGGATCACTGGTTCCGATAAAAACAGGAGTGTTTTCGAAGTTTCCTGCATAATGATTTTCATAAACCTGATCACCAATCAATCCGCCTGTAAAAGCAACGATTCCGCCGTATTTTGCTGCATTTCTTGTTGTAAATTCCAAAGCGAGACAAGCTCCCTGCGAAAACCCTAAGAAATAAATATTCTCTTTTTCAATTCCGTTTTGCTGAACAGCTACCACAACCTCATGAATTGCTTCTAAGGATTTTGAAAAAGAAGGTTCATTTTGCTCCAGAGGAGCTAAAAACGAATACGGATACCAGGTTCTGTTTTCTGCTTGAGGTGCTATCAGAGCAAAATCATTAACCTTAAGATGTTTTGCAATCGAAAGAATATCATGAGCTCCCGCACCACGGCCGTGAATCATAATTAAAGCTTTTTTGGCTTCGTTTAAAGGCACACCGTCTGTTAAAATTTCTGTATTCATAATGATTTGTTTTTAAGAGTGTTTTTGCCAGATATCGGCGTATTCATCCGGATGTCTTGTGAATTGTGCGTGTACGTAAGGACAGAGCGCTAAAACTTTTAAGTTATTGGCACGAACGTAAGAAACCATTTCTTCTAAAAGCTTTTTAGCATAACCTTTTCCTTCTGCTTCCGGTTCGACTCCTGTGTGGTAAACGGTTAATAGTCCCGGTTTGATACTTACGGCCATTTCGCCTAATTTTTTCTCATCAACATAGAGATTAAAATTGCCATGTTTTCTTTCGTCTAATTCCAGTTTTATTGTTTCCATCTTATTTAAATGTTTGGTTTTGGTTTAAAATAAATTATAACACTGCATTTCAAGTAGTAAGCTTTATGTAAAAATAATCCTTATTTATTTTAATGCTGTTATGATTATGATGCAAATTTACAACAGCAATATATCTTTATCGATTAACCTAGATTAAGAAGTAAAAAGTAGTGGTG
>SEBM01000169.1 GCA_004296145.1 Flavobacterium sp. | reverse complement strand
CTCTTTATATAACCTTTTAATTGATTTAAACTACTCGTACCTCCGAAGGATTCCCAACTATTTTTAGCAAAACTTTTGAATTCTATCAATTTTGTAATTCCGTCAAACAATTTTATATCAGCTTCAAATCTTTCTCCACTTAGGTAAAAGCTTTCAAATTCTTGAACTTTATTTGCAAATTTAGCCCCCTTACTTTCCAAATATTGTAACATAAATGCTCCTCCATCTGCTTTATTACGATGGGCAGCCATTTCAGTAAGGAGTTTTTCAAAACCGCTTTTATCTTTATAATTTGTTATAGCAAAATCTAAATCATCAATAATTTCATCAAGGTGTTTTAACCCTTCATTAGTACCTTTTGTTGGACAAGTTTTGCATCTAGCTCCCGCAGAAGCTAATTTGTCATAAATTTCCTGAATTTTGCTTATATTATCCTCAACATATTTAGAGTTATTCTTAAGCATTTTGGCAGTCGCCTCTAAAATACTTTCGTCAATACGTATTTGCTCCCTATGTGATATAAATTTCCATGCCTGTAAAAGTTTAGGATTGTCTATGAAATTTTTAAATAATAATGGTGCTTTCCCCAAGTCATCAACAAATAACCTAAGTTGATGCACATCGTTAAAAGTATTGCTTTCTAAATATTTTGCTAGTTTTTCTCCATTTTGCACTGTTTTGCCTAGTACTGCAATAACTTTCTCCAATCTTGAAGGATCAAGACCTAAATCAGCAAAACGTTTCAATAGTTGTTCATTGGCACTTCCAAAAATTTGTGCAGAAACAGTGCTAAGATTAGAAGATCCAATTGAGCCCGGGCTTACACTTAATTTTATACGTTGGTTAACGCCATTTATTGGATAATCAATTCCATCAGCTCCGGCCATTACTAATCGATTAACATCTTCAAACGACATTTCCAGAGTTGGAAGCTCAGTATTATTAACAATAACCTTTAATCGAAATAAACCGTTATCTAGTTGAGTTATTACATCACTAGTAGCATTTTTTATTACAATACCAACTTTTCCTGATACGCCTTTAACAAATCTAAATGACATGCCTATATATCTGAACGGATCAGTAAGTTTGTCACATAACTGTAATGCTTTAAAAGTTGTTGATGCTACTTTACTCATTATTCCAGCACCTGCTTCAACATCTCCAATACACATTACAATTATTGGTCCAACAATAGATCCAACGAATTCAGCTCCTACACAAGGTTTTTCTGAATCAAATTGACCGACAACACCTTCTTTTAATAAATACCATATTTTGCCAAAACTCAATCCCTTTCCATAAATTAGTACTTCTTTTCCATTAGCGTCTTTCTCAAACATTTCCATTTCTTCTATTTGAGTTAAGAACTTACTATTTGCTTCTCTTCCTTTAGATGATAATGGTGAAATCAACAATTTTGCTAAATCAGGAACCGATTTTACAACATCAATTAATCCATTATACATTCCACAGAATAACGCAAATTGAATTTGGCTTGGAGTTCCTTTTTTAAATACTTTATCGAACTCCGGATAAGCATCAGCTAGTTTATCGGCAATAATATCCTGAACAACACCCGACAAAGAGATATAACTAAATACTGTGGCATAAATATCATTATAATCTTTATCAGTACAATCATATACAGAAGGTTTGATTTTGACTTTACTTATTCCACTGCTTAACATATCAAACATGTCATAGTATGCTGTAAAATATCCATCAACAGATTGATAACCAATTGCTATTAGTTTTTCAAACAATGTTTTTTGTTTCCAGTCTAAACTTGATTCCCAAGATTTTAGAGCAATAGAAATATTTTCATCGAAACTAGTTCCTGATATAATTTGTTTGACTCTAATTTTGCCTTCTTTACTGTATTCCAGCCAAAATACAATTTCATCAGGTTTTAACTCCTCCTTTACATTATCTACATAAAAGCTGTTATCCTTGTAAACAACTCTATTAGTCTGCTCTGCTTCCGCAGTTAAAAGTATATGTCCTTTTATCGTATGAGCCTGACCTGTAATCCAGTTTTTTGAGTTCCCGGACATTAATGCTTCTAATTTGTCCAGAACCTCTTTTTTGACTTCTCCTTTAATTAAGTTCTTAACAAATAGTCCCTGATTTCCCCCTGATGTTCCTTTTGTTTCACTCCAATTCTGGGCGCTTGCGCCACTACAAACAACTAATTGCTTATTAGTGGATTTTATATATAGACTTATAAAATCTTTAAGTGATTTTTTACTATTTAAAAATTCTGAAATTTTAACTGTTACATAAGTTGTTTTACCACACTCTTTATCTTTATCAAAGAAAAGAAACAACCATTTATCTTTAATTGAATTAAGCTTACCTGAAACATCTGCAACAGTAAAATCACCATCATCATTACCATATCTGTCACCTTTCCACCAATACAGTTTTCCCGATAATTTAAATCCCGGAAGTGTTCCATCATTTGCAGCAACGTCTTTTTCTACATATGTATTCTGATCAAATTTTGAACGCTCTGAACCGATAGTAAATATTTTGTAATCTGGACTAACCACATATCCTCCTGCAAATTCTCCACTACTTTGACTCTGAAACGCATACAACTTAAAAGCAGGGTCATTAATTTGTTTCCAATCCTGATGATTTAAGACAGTACCTTCACTGTAATCCATCAATAAATCAGTTCCTTTTTCGGATGTTTTATAAAGTTCAAAAGGATGTTCCAATTTAAAGATTCCATGACCTAATTCATGTGCAGGGGTTTTATCCAATCCGGATTTGAAAACATAACCAAACTGGCCATTTAGTCGCATATAACCCTGTTGACCAGTACTTGAAGTTTTATCTGTTATAAATAGCACATAACCTGGCTCTGTTGAACTATATAAGCCATTTATATTTTGCTGATCAGTGCTGTATGTAGAAGTAAGCGTATTCTTTTCTGTCTGAATTGAATTTCCTGAGACTACACTATCAATGTTTAGAATGCTCTCTTTTTTGAAGTTTATTTTTACACCAATTTTGCTGTATATTGCCTCAGTATTGGAAATAATTCCGTCAAGTTTATTTTGCGAAACGGCATCTGTAGGAACAAGCGCAACATTAACATCTTTTGGTGAAATATTTACAAGCATAAAAGCTCCAATGACCTTCCACTTTTTTCCTTCTTTTATCGTCGCTAATATTTCTTCTTCAGCATAACTCAAAGATCCCTTTACTTTAATGACAAATACTTTATCATTTCTGTCAAAGTCAATTTTAGCTCCATTTTGAGTTTTAAAAACAATACTGTCTAATTTTATATTGGTATCAGTAACGGTTACTGTACCTAACAATGTATCGGTATCTCCGTTTAAAACTGCTTTATAAGGTAAATATATATCACCTGCTTTTTTGTATAATGCTTTTAAAGCTGAAGAAGCATTAGTTGGCATTACATCAAAAGCATATTTACTTCCATTGCCAGAAAAAGCAATCGTAATTCCTTTGGCGGTAAATGCAGTTGCCTGACCATTTTTATCTACACCATCAGTATTTTCAGGAGTTGGTTTACCTCCGGCTGCTGCGGCTATAGGTTCATTACTTCCGTTTCCGTCTTTATCAACATTATACGTGTTTCCTTTACTGTCTGTAATTACAGTATCTTTTCCTCCCGGAATTGTTACTTGTTGACCATCTTTGCCATTGACTACAATATCTCCATTTGGATTAATGATAATTTTATCAACCTCAAACGGAACAGTTTCTTCTATCTGACCGCCCTGACCTTCGCCTGTAAAATCTTCTACGTCGGTAACATTTTTCCAATCAGGATTATAACTTGTCTCAACTGTACCGCTTATTAATTGATAATCTGTATTGACAACAATATTATTAAATTCAACAGCTATTTTTGTGTCGGCTAAATAAGGTACAATGATATATCCTCTTCCTGAATAGGGACTGTTTTCTCCTTTAAGTTCTAAAATCGTTACAGGAAAATCCCCGGCTTTGAACGTTTCACTCTGTATTAGATTAGTAAGTGGCTTTTGGTTCTGAATGTTGATTTCAGGAGTTATACCGCAATTGTATGCGGGAACTCCATTTGTTTGTGTTGCTGTTGTAAAAGTACTTATTCCGGAATAGGTAAACGACTGAACTCCATCTGATGCAGGATCACAGCTTGAACCAACTCTAAATTCGTATGTAACTCCTGGCTCTAAATCAGTGATTAAACTTTGTGTGTTTAAGCTATTTGTAGAAAACCATTGTGCATTATTAACACCTTGTTTTTTGTATTGAACCTGATAGCGAGTATGTTCAGGTACTCCTTCCCAGGTGATTTTTACACTTTTTGAACTTTGTGCTTCGCTTAATAAAAAAGTTGGAGCTGCACACGAAGCTGTATATTTAAAGGAATATATTTCACTATATCCATCATTCTTAAATATCGCATTTTCTGATAGCCCAGTAGTCGAAATGGCTTTTACCCTCCATGCATAACGCATGCCCGGGGTAAGAATTGGCATACTTAAATTATATAGTAAAGCAGTTGAAAAAAGTGTTTCTTCATACAAAACGGGAGACATCTGAAATGCAATCTGCGGATCTAATGTAGGATCTATAAGCTGTTTTAATTCAAATTTATAGGATACATTGATTGCATTTATCTGACGTGGTGTCCAAGTAAACAAAATGTTCGGAAAATCAGTCGAAGCAATTTGTTCGTTTTTTTGTGGCGTATTTAATAAAGGTGGATCATTTAATATTAAATATAAACTGGCGCAACTTTTTTGTGATATCTTCTGATTGGTTATAAAATCATACATCTCAAAACAAAAACTGTACATTCCTTCCGGTAAAGGATTAGCATACTGTACAGGAGTTATTCCTTGCAAATTTTCTAACCTGAAAAGTGATGCAATATCAGCATTTGTAAGCGTTTGCAACTCTCCTCCATTTATAAAAATTGGACGTTGCCCTTGTGCATAATCACTACTTTGTACATTAAGTCCATTTCCTTGTATATAAAGTTTTAGACGTACTTGCCTTTGCGATATTGAAATATCGGTAGGATTAATAATTAATTGCATTTTAGTATCCATACTAGTCGCATAGTCGGATATTTTGACACTGTATGGACTATTAAAAACAGATGTTAACTGAACTGGATATAATTGCGCATGTCCGGCAATACTAAAAAACAGAAATAGAACAACTAAAGATATATTATTGAAAAAGTTCTTCATTTTTTTAATAGATGATAATTTTTTTAACCAATGTTTGTTGTCCCGTTTCTAATACTAAAACATAAACTCCAGAGCCTAATGAGATACCAAAATCTATCTCATATTTCTTCTTTCCGGATTCTTTTTTCTGAATCATTGTATCTTGTCCAGAAGTTGAGAAGAGTCTTAAATTTATTGCGCTGGTATTTTCTAAATTTATAAGTGCTTTAAAATTACCGTCACTCGGATTTGGAGTTACAATAAAATCTAAAATAAACTGAGAAGTAGTTTCTGTATTTGGCAATGTACTACGTTCTTCTACCGTAATATTTTTTGTGTACGTGGCATAACATTCACCTTGTGTTTGTTGTAAACCAATTGAGTACACACCTGTAGCATCAAATTTTAAAGTAATATATTTTTCCTTCTGTTCTACAATTTTTACTCCATTAGGAATTACCCAATTTGTGCTTTCCCCAAAAGGATTACTTGTATTAACTAAAATTACTTCTTCATCAAGATAGGCTTGTGAACTTAATAGGAACTCAGCACTAATTATGGCCTGACTTGTTTTTATTACAATTTCATCTTCACTAATACATCCTAATCCTGAAGTAGCTTTTACATGATAGGTCCCGGCTTTTGAAACATTAACCTTGGCTTCATTTGAAGTAAATCCGTTTGTAGAAGTCCAGCTATATTGCATTTTAGTGTCGGCAGTTGTAGCATCCAAATCTAAACTTTGGTCATTACATAATGTTCTGTCCGGGCCAAGATTTATTAAAATGGCATCTGGATGTTTTAAAACAAATTTCTTTTTATAGACACAACAGTCTGGGCACATAATTGAAACTTCGTAATTTCCTGCTGCAAGATTATTTATATCTTTTGTAGTGGCTCCATTACTCCACAAATAAGTATAAGGTAAATTTCCTCCAGTGACGTTAAGTTGTATTGATCCGTCGTTTCCTTTAAAACAAACTGGATTTGTAATTGTTTCGGTAGTGAAAATTCCATTAGGATCACCCACAAAAACACTTCCCTGAACGATACATCCTTTTGCATCTGTTGCAATTACAAAATAATTATTTGTTGTAATATTTTCTATTTTTGGTGTCGTTTCTCCATTTGTCCACTGATATGTATAAGGCGGCGTTCCACCTGATACATGTGCTTCTGCCCAACCATCATCACCAGTTGTACAGCCAACATCTAATTTTGTGAAACTCAAATTTAACTTTGCTGGTTCAATCATGTATTGTGTAACATCTTTTTCTTCAACCAATGCATTATTAACGTACGTTCCTAACTTTATGCCATTGGCATCTTCTATATTTAGAGCATAAGTTCCTTCTGAAAGATATTCTGCGGTTTCATCATAATCCTTCCAAATGGTCCATGAACCGTCTTTTTGTTTTTTCTTCCAAGTATAAAAATATGGTAATCCATTGTTTTTATCAGCCTGCAACTGGATTCCTCCTTTTACATGAGCTACTAAAATTCCATCCTGAGATTCGTCTCTTTGATTATCTAAAGGAGTCGTATCTGTTTCATTTCCAAATTGATTATTCACATTACATGAAATAGTTCGCACTACTTCAAAAGTAACTTCAAGAGGATCCGGATCGTCTAAAGTTGTAATAGAATTTGCTACAGTACAACTCGTTTTATTTGTTGCAGCATCATAATTAGCGTCATGAACTGTTAAACTATAATTATCTTCTGGCAGGCCACTTAAAATGATTGTGTAAACACCATTATTAAAATTAGCAGTTGTTGTAGTCTGAAGAATTCCTTTACTGTTTTTCCATTCAAACCAATATGAATTGTCCGGAAAAATGGTTCCTCCGGAAACTTCTACAACAATTCTTCCATTAGTAGCTTTGTAAAAACTAGGGTTAAAAATTTCTTTATAAGAAATGGAAAGAGGTGCTGCTGGTTCTTTAATTATGATACTTTCTTGTGTACTACAACCTTTATCATCGGTCACAAAAACCCAATACTCACCTGCTTTTAAAACAGTATTTTTATCGATTTCTACGTCATTAGACCATTTATATTTGTACGGAGATGTGCCTCCTGTAACATTTGCAGTAGCCCACCCGTCATTTCCATCATTACAAAAAACATCACCATGAGTGATGGTTACCGCCAATTTTGGAGGTTCCTGCATTAATTGAGTTACATCAATTTCCTGCGTGAGTACATTATTTACATAAGTACCAAGCATAATTCCGTTTCTGTCTTTTATATTTAAAGCGTAATTTCCATGAGAAAGATTTGAAGCTGTTTCGGTCGTTATGTTTGTTAAAGGAATCCACGAACCATCCTGCTGTTGTTTTTTCCAATAAAAATAATAGGGTAAACCATTATTTACAGAAGATGCCAATGGTGTTCCACCAGAAACATGGGCAACTAAAATACCATCTTGTGATTCATCACGCTGACCATCGTTTGGTGTTGTATCAGTATCACTTCCAAATTCGTTGTTTGTATTACAAGAAATAGAACGAACAATTTCGAAAACAACTTTCAAAGGATCTGGTTCATTAAGGG
>SEBM01000755.1 GCA_004296145.1 Flavobacterium sp. | reverse complement strand
GTAATAATTTATATTACCTATCGGAAGATGGTTTATCTAGAAATATTAATTGGTTAGATAAAAACGAGAATGTTCCATTGCCCTTTACTAAATCATTTTTTGGTTGGCGAAATTTAAGCGATAGTCAAACTCATACGGCATTTCATAGCATAAATTACTTATTTAGAGGTTTAGATAGGCTGAGAATGGAACGCAAAATTGATGAAGAAAGAGCTTTAGATGATTTTGAGAAATTTATTGCAGACACGAAAAAACTAGGTTTAGAAACAGAATTAACTTTAGCTGTAGAAAGTTACTTATACTTAAAAAGAGAGGATAAAGAGAAAGCTGTAGCGGCCTTAACTAAACTTAACAAAAGTCCACTACTTTCTGATAGTGAACATGAAGCTTTAGCAAAAACAATTGCCTATGTAAATGATAGAGAAGCAGACAAAGCCTTAAATGGCGTTTATGATAAAGTTTTTTTGGGCAAAATTGCTACTAAATATATGTTTGCTGTGCTATCAAAAATTAATTGGGAAAAGGTTTTGAAAGACAATAATGTACCGCATTCTGATCAAATTTTTGCGACTGTAAATAGTGTTAAAAAAGTTTCTGAAGCGGTAAGCTCTTACAGTACTGACAAAACTATTGAAAAAGGCAAAACAGAATTGAAAAAACAAGGAAGAGACCTTTTAAATGGAGCTAAGGATTTGTTGAGGTAGTTACTTAATGTTTAAAGGAGCTTAATTGCTAGTTCGAGCTTTTGTAATTTATAATTTAAAGTATAAACATACCTGTGTTTATTGTTAAGTTTAGTAGGCTAATTTTTTGTTGCTCAACTCTACATTAAAACTAACTTTTGCGCCCAAAGCATCAAATACTTTTAGTATAGTTTCAAATCTTGCGTTTTTTACGCTGTTTTCTATTTTAGAAATTTGTGCTTTTTGAACGCCAACAAGATCCCCTAACTGTTCTTGCGTTAAGTTAAGCTCTTGCCTAGCTTGTTTAATTGCATTTCCTAACATTTCAATTCTCAACTCGTTTTCAAATATCTCACGTCTTTCAGTTCCTCGTTCGCCAACGTGTTTATCTATCATCGAGTTAATTGATACAGTTTGAAATTTATTTTTCATTACCATTATTTTTTTTGTTGTTTAAATATTGTCTTCTAATTTCTTCTGCTCTTTTGATTTCTTTTAAAGGTGTTTTCTGCGTTTTTTTCAGTATTCCATGCGTGGCCACAACCATTGTTTCTTTCCCATCTATTTTATCCCAAAACGAAAAAAGTCTGTAAGCTTTACTTTTATACAAAGTTCTAAACTCCCAAATAAAATCACTTAACTTTTTAAATAGTTCATTATCGTTTATAAATTGAGCTTTTTTGATATTATAGAATATCTTCTCTCGAGTTTTTTCGTCAAGGTTTTCTAAAAAATCAACTGCATCAGATAATAGTTCTACATCAAAATTTGGCTTCATCTAATATTGGTTAAAATTACAAATTTCCTTATTGGGAAACAATACATATACTCACTTTATATAATGATTTATTACAATTCACAAATAAAACAAACCTATGAACTTAAAACGAACTTTTGGAACCATACTTACTATTTTAGGTATTGTGGGATTAATTTACACCGGTGTAAACATTATACAGCACAATG
>SEBM01000754.1 GCA_004296145.1 Flavobacterium sp. | reverse complement strand
CCAATAGAATTGCAATTCCAAATTGTTGAAGAAATAAAAAATTTGAGAAACCAAGTTCTAGAAGGGGCTAGCAGAGGTGAAGAATTGTTGAAAATTGCCCAGCAAGAATTTGAACAAAGCATATTTAAATCCTAACTGATGAGACTAACACAACTTAATATATCAGATTATAAAAACCTAAATGTAGATTTACAAAATAGCAATGCAGGAATTGTAGCTTTTATTGGCAACAATGGCAGTGGAAAAAGTAATATACTGGAAGCTTTGAGTATTATTTTCAGTCATCTTTTCCAAAAAAAAGAAAAAGACATTCCATTTAATTTCTCAATCAGCTACGAAATTGGAAGTGCCCGCAATAAGGTCTCTATTCAAAAGCAAAAGACAAGTGTAACAACTTCAATAGATGGTGAAAAAAAATCTGACCCCTATAATTATCTCCCTAAACAGATAATTGCCATATACAGCGGAGAAGAAGACCGATTATGGAGGAAATGTTACCGTCCTTTATATATGGAGTATATACGGGATATAACAAGTGCTCATAATTCTAAATTGGGTATTTACAATGAGCTGCCACGTATGTTATATGTCAACAAATTTTACTGGCATATTTCTTTGCTTTGCTTGCTGCTAAACAGGAAGTACAACCCAAATGATGAGTTCTGCAAGAATATTTTAGGTATCAAAAACGTCAATTCAGTTAAGTTTATCTTTAATAAAAGCAACTATTCTGGCTATGCCGAGAGTTTGGTAAAACAATTTATTCAGGAGATTGACCATAAAGATGAATACTCACTAGAGGATTTCCAAAAGCTGGTAGATGGAAAAGGCTACAATCTAATTGATGTTTATAAGTATTTATATATAGCCTTTACGCCAGACAAAAAGAAAATGTTGGAAAATATAATTATTAAATACAATGATGAAAATCTAGAAGTGGAAGACTTTAGCGAAGGAGAAAAGAAAATGTTGCTTATAAAAGCAGCGTTAGAGTTTGCAGGCTTGGAAGATAGCTTATTTGTATTAGATGAGCCTGATGCACATATACATTTAAGCAACAAGGTTGAAATTAAAAAAGTGTTCAATCATTACAGTGATAATCGTCAAGTAATAATTACCACACATTCACCTACTTTAACGGATACGCTAGAAGAAGAAAGTTTAATCATGATGAATAGTGGTAAATTGGTGCCACATAAGAAACAAGAAATTTTAGAAAATGTTTCTGGGGACTTTTGGAATAAATTTCAGCAGAATGCCTTTATAGCATCCAAAAGCCCTATTATTCTTTTAGTTGAAGGCAAGCACGATAAAGAGCATATTCAAAATGCATACAACATTCTTAAAGATGAGTATAGCGATTTGAAGTTTGACATATTTCATATGAATAGCGCATGTAATATCCCGCCAATGATGCTTGGCCTACGAACAAACGAATACAAACACAACAAAATCATCATTGGTTTATTTGATGATGATGAAACAGGACGTGCAGAATGCGATAAAACAGCTTGTTATTTTCCAAATGAACAAAACCAGAAAAGGCATGTTGAGAACTACTTTTCGCTAAAATATCCAAAGTATGAAGGATATAAAAGCAAAGATTTCACCGTAGAAAAATTTTTTGGAGCTCAGATTGTAAATGATGC
>SEBM01000168.1 GCA_004296145.1 Flavobacterium sp. | reverse complement strand
GATGAAAATTTTAAAAAATTAATAGAAGGAAGCAAATTTGCTGCATGGCCTGGCTTTGGAACATTCAAAAAAGGAAAAATAGCTTTACAGGATCACGGTAACAATGTATGGTACCGTAATATTATGATAAAAGAATAAATGCAAAATATTTAGGAAAGAAATAGATATTTTTTCCTTTGCAAAAACCACTCAATTGAGTGGTTTTTTGTTTTTTAATAATTTAGTTTTGAGCTCTTTATGGTTTGGTTTCGTGTTGATAAATTAATTGTTTTTGTTCTTTAAATGACTGTGTTTGTAAGCTTAAAAATAGGACTCAGAAATAAATTATTCTTGCGAAAAATACTTTATATTAGCTATAACAAATTGACACCTCGTAATTGTAGCTATTTGTATCGTTATACGATATGTGTATGGCAATGATATTGCAGTTAAATCCGAAAATAAAAAAAGTAGAAAAGCAGAGATGCTTTTTTATAACTTATAAGCAACAATGAAGATTATAGAAAATAAAGATCTCTTTCAAACCGTTTTTAACTCTGTACCTAATGGTATTGCCGTAATGCAATTTGTCTACAATGATAAAAACAAAATAGAAGACTTTTCGGTACTGCTATTCAATAATTATACAATTAATTGGATTGGTGATATTGATTATAAAGGCAAGCGCTATAGTGAACTTTTTCCTATGGTAAAGGAAACCGGAATTCTCGAAAAATTTATTGAAGTTGCAGAAACTGGTATCACGGCTAATTTTGAAAAATGGTATACCGGTGAAGGTATGAAACACTGGTTCCGTTTTACTGTAATAAGACAAGACGAACTTTTGGTAGTTACTACAGAAGATATTACTGAAAAAAAACAGACAGAACTATTTATAGATAATGCATTATTTGCTGCTGAGCAACAAAAAAGGTTATTTGACTCGATTACCAACAACACGCCTGATCTTGTATATGTTTTTGATCTTTCTTATAAATTTACGTATGCCAACAAAGCGCTGCTTGCTATGTGGGGAAAATCAAAGGAAGATGCTATCGGGAAAGGTTTAAGAGAAAATGGATATGAAGAATGGCATGCGCTAATGCATGAACGTGAAATTGATGCCATAGTCGCTACTAAAAAAAGAATCAGAGGAACAGTTTCTTTTCCGCATGCCGAATTAGGAAGCAGGGTTTATGATTATATTCTGACACCAGTTTTTAATGAACAGGGAGAAGTAGAATCTGTAGCCGGAACGACTCGTGATATTACAGAAATCAAACAGGCAGAAGGAAAATTGCAACAAAGTGAGACCCGTTTTAGAACTATGATTGAGCAGTCGCCAATCGCAATGTTGCTTTCAAAAGGAGAAGATGTTGTTGTTGAAAGCATCAATAAACCGATGCTGCAGTTTATGAACAAAAATACTGCAGAGGAAGTACTTGGAAAAAAAATGCTTGAGGCTTTGCCAGAACTTTCGGGTCAGCCGGCGTTGCAAACAGTTATTGATGTTCAAAAAACCGGAATCCCTTTCAGAGGTAATGAACAACCTGTTGACTTAATCATCAACGGTAAACTGGAACGCCGTTATTTCAATTTTTCATATGATTCTATTGAGGAAGCAGAAGGAAGTCCGGCTGTGCTGCATATGGCTGTAGATGTTACAGAACAAGTACTTGCAAGAAGAAAACTAGAAGACAGTGAATCAAGATTAAGATCGATGATTGACCAGACGCCTTGCCCGACATTGGTGTTAAAAGGTGATAATCTGGTTATTGAGCAGATTAATTTACATATGCTTGATATGATTGGCCGCGGAGAAGAAATAATCGGCATGCCATTAATTGATGTTTTGCCTGAGCTGAGAGGACAATATGTTTGGGAACAGGTCGAAAATGTTTATAACAAAGGAATTCCTTTTGATCAGAGTGAAGTGCTTGTGCAACATAACCGCACAGGTATAATGCGTGACTATTATTATAATCTTGCTTATCGTCCACTAATTGAAGATGAGAAAATAACAGGAATGATTCAGGTTGCGATTGATGTTAGCGAACAAGTGTTAGCCCGTAAAAAACTCGAAGAGAGTGAGAAACGTTTTAGAGCGCTTGTTAATGCTTCGTCTGATGTTGTATATCGATTGAATTCTGACTGGACGATAATGCGTAATTTGGAAGGTCGCGGATTTCTCACTGATGTAGGAGAACCAATCTTTAACTGGATGGATAATTATATTCATCCCAATGATCGTGAAAGAGTAGAAAAAGCAACTGCCGAAGCGATAGCAAACAAAAGTATATTTGAACTGGAACACCGTGTTTTAAGTGCAAATGGAACTTTGGGTTGGACTTTGTCGAGAGCGATACCTATTCTTGATGATGAAAATAATATATTGGAATGGTTTGGTGCGGCAAGCGATATTACGTCACAAAAAGAACTCCAACAAATAATAAAACAAAGTGAAGAAAAATTCAGGCAGCTTGCTGATCTTGTGCCTCAAATAATATGGACATCAAGAGCAGACGGGCATCTTGATTATTACAATAAGCGCTGGCAGGAACTTACCGGAGTAAACGAAAGAGAAGCTGTAGAAATAGGATGGGCACCTTTTACACATCCCGATGATTTGCGATTAGCAACAGATACTTGGTACGGTTGTGTAAAAAGCGGTGAATTGTTTCAGCTTGAATTTCGAATCAAAAATATCAATACGGGAGAATACCAATGGTTTTTGGGTAAAGCAGTGCCTATAAGAGACGAAACAGGTATCATAACAAAATGGTTTGGAACCTGCACTGATATTCAGGAACACAGATCTATTACCGAAAGATTAGAAAGCCTTGTGGCCGAACGAACCAAAGAATTGCAACGTTCTAATGAAGATTTGCAGCAGTTTGCACATGTTGCTTCTCACGATTTAAAAGAACCGGTTCGTAAAATAAAAACATTTACCAGCCGATTAGAAGAACATCTTCAGGACGGATTGGATAAAACGTCTGCTCGTTTTATCGATAGAATTCATGTTGCGACAGATCGTATGTTTAATATGATAGATGGCGTTTTGGCTTATTCTAAAATCAATTCAGATTTACAAAAACACACAGCAATAGATTTAAATGAGGTACTAAAAAATATTGAAACAGACTTAGAAGTTTCTTTACAAAAAACAGGCGGAAAAATTATATATCATGATCTTCCAACGCTGGAAGGAGCATTAGTATTAATGTATCAGCTTTTTTATAATCTTATCAATAACTCTATTAAATTTGCTAAAACAGATACACCTCCGGAGATTACTATAGTTTCAGAAATGGAAGATAGGAAAGAAGGTAAATTTGTTTTAATTACAGTAAAAGATAACGGAATTGGTTTTGAGCCTAATCAGGCAGAACGCATATTTGAAACTTTTACACGCCTGAATTCTAAAGATACTTATGAAGGTACAGGTTTAGGGTTGTCGCTTTGCAAAAAAATAGTAGAGCGTCATGGCGGAAACATAACTGCAATTGGTAAGCCTGGTGAAGGGGCTATGTTTGTTATAACACTTCCGATGGAGCAAAATGAAAATGACATTTGATATGGATAAAAAAATAATTTTACTGGCTGATGATGATTTAGATGACACTGAAATGTTTTGTGAGGCATTAGAAGATATCAATGAGAACATTATTTGTCATTGTGCAGCAAATGGAAATGAAGCGCTAAAAATACTTGAAGAACTGGATAAAAATCCGGAACTTATTTTTCTTGACGTAAATATGCCTGTTATGAGTGGTTGGGAATGTTTGAAAGCTTTAAAAAAAGACAAACGTTTTAAAGATATCCCTGTCATTATGATCTCAACTTCTTCCCACAAAAAAGATATGGATATTGCGGCAGATTTAGGCTCTATGTGTTATTTTGTAAAGCCTAATCATTTTAATGATTTAAAACATGTATTAAGTTCTATTGCATTAAATCTTGGACCAAATCTCAAAGATGCTTTAATGAAACTTCAGACTAACGGATCAGGACATGTTTTTACGTGTCATGATAATAATTAGAGACCAACTAAATTTCAACTTATTAGGGTCATTTTTTTAACATATTTTGGCCTTTTTTTCTTTTAAATTGGAGTAAAATACCGTAAATTAGTGTAAAAGCTAAATAATATACTCCAATTTAAACGATAATAATGTACATAAAATACCTATTGATTTGCTGCGTTTTATTTTCAATACAGGCAAATTCACAAATATTAGAAGAAAAAAAGAATTTTCGCGCCGCAGATTCATTATTAAAAGAATCAAGTTTTTCTGTCCACCGAGATAATTATTTTTTAACAGGCGTTCCTTTAGATGAAGACATCACCCGAAATACGGCAGACGTTAAATATCAGGTTAGTTTTAAACAAAGATTAAGTTCTAAGCCAATTTGGGGCGGTTTTTTTCCTTATTTGATGTATACACAAAAAGCCTTTTGGGATATTTACGCCAATTCAAAACCATTTTCAGAACTTAATTTTAACCCAGGATTTGCCATTGTCCGTCCCTTTTATTTAAAAGGCGGAAGATTGACATACGGAACCATTTCTATTGAGCACGAATCAAACGGAAGAGATTCTATTTATTCCAGAACCTGGAACATGCTTGCCTTCTCTTTAAAATCGCAGGTTTCTCCACGATGGACTGTAGGATTAAGAGGCTGGATTCCGCTTGTCGATAAAGAGGATAACCCAGGATTGACGCAATATGTTGGTTATGGAGAAGCAAGTGCAACCTATAAAATAACACCCGACAGATGGAGTGCAGATATACTTTTCAGAAAAGGAAGCGGGCTCATCAATTACGGATCTTTGCAAACACAGGTAAACTACAGGCCGTATAAAAATCAGAATTATTATTTTACCCTTCAGTGGTTTATTGGCTATACCGAAAGTTTAATTGATTATCAGGAACATAAAAGTATGTTGCGTTTAGGATTTACCCTTAAACCAGAAAACATGGGAATTTTTTAAATTTTCACATAAAGCAAAAAGCCTTTTAAAAGTTTAAAAGGCTTTTTGCAATTTATAGAATTGATTAGTTTAAATTTCTATAATCCAAAGGCGACATGCCAACCTTTTGTTTGAATAAACGTGTAAAATGTTGCGGATATTTAAAACCTAATTCATAAGCAACCTCACTTATAGATTTATTTACATCAAAAATCTTTTCTTTTGCCAGATCAATTACTTTAGACTGAATAAATTCCTGAGCCGTAAATCCGGTATCCTTTTTTATCAAATCCCCAAAATAATTGGCAGACAAATTTAATTGTTCTGCACACCAGCCCACAGACGGCAAACCTCCATGACGAGGCTTATTTGAGTTAAGATACGTGCTCAGCAAATTTTCGAATTTATCTAATACGCCTTTATGAACCGTATCCCGGGTAATAAACTGCCTGTCGTAAAATCGCGTGCAATAGTTTAGAAACAATTCTATATTCGAATTAATTAGAGTTTTACTATGTTTATCAATAGACTGCTCCAGTTCATATTCAATTTTTGCTAAACAATCTAAAATGATATTCCTTTCCTTTTCAGATAAGTGCAATGCTTCACTGGTATTATAAGAGAAAAAACTATAATCCTCCATATGCTTGCCCAATGAAGTTCCGTGAAGCAAATCAGGATGAAAAATAAGCGCTTTTCCAAACGGCTGATAATATTCACCATTATTGTTAACTTCTACAACCTGTCCGGGTCCAAAAAACACTAAAGTTCCTTCCTGATAATCATAATAATTATTTCCGTATTTAATATTTCCACATTTTATGTCTTTTAAAATAACGCAATAAATCCCAAAATTCATTTTATAATGTATACGCGGAGCAGCTTTAGAAAGATCTACAACGCTAACTAACGGATGACGTGTTTCGTTATTATTAAAAGTATTATAGTCGCTAATGCTGTTAAAGTTGATGATCGAATCCATATTTTGTACATTTATAAAACAAATTTAAACCTTTTTTATTCAGTGTTTTACAGACTGAATGTCAATCAGTAATTATGGTATGTAATACAGTAATCTGTCTACATTTAGTTATTGTTTATCTGCTGAAATTTGCAATATCAATTTGATAAAATCAGACTGAAGATTAAAATTATAAATTTAAAAGTAAAAAAATATGAAATCAAGAAAATTAGGAAACGGCGGTTTAGAAGTTTCCGAATTAGGTTTAGGATGCATGGGTTTGACATTTGCTTATGGTCCAGCTGCAGATGAAAAAGATGCAATAGATTTGATAAGAAATGCTTATGAATCCGGCATCACTTTTTTTGATACCGCAGAAGCTTACACACAAGGAGGAAATGAAACTTTACTTGGAAAAGCAGTTGCACCTTTCAGAGATAAAATTATAATCGCTACAAAATTTGGTTTTCTAGACGGAGATGCTACAAAAGGAGTCGACAGTCGTCCCGAGCGAATTCGTAAGGTTGCAGAAAATTCATTAAAATACCTAAATACAGATTATATAGACTTGTTTTATCAGCACAGAGTTGATCCAAATGTTCCTATGGAAGATGTTGCAGGAACAATTCAGGATTTGATGAAAGAAGGAAAAATCAAACATTGGGGACTTTCTGAAGCGGGAGTAGAAAGCATTCGCAAAGCACATGCAATACAGCCTGTAGCAGCATTGCAAAGTGAATATTCTATGTTTTTTCGTGAACCGGAAAAAGAAATTTTACCATTACTGGAAGAATTAGAAATTGGTTTTGTTCCGTTTAGTCCGCTTGGAAGGGGTTTTTTAACAGGAGCAATTAATGCAGATACAAAATTTGATGCTAACGATTTTAGAAATTCACTTCCAAAATTTTCTGATGAAAACAGAAAAGCCAATTTAGCACTTGTCGATTTGCTGAAAAAAATCGCAGCAGAAAAAAGTGCAACACCGGCGCAGATTGCACTGGCATGGCTTTTAGCTCAAAAACCATGGATTGCACCAATACCCGGAACCACCAAAATACACCGTTTGCAGGAGAATATTGGCGCAGTAAATGTTCACTTGACGAATGATGATTTGGCTAAAATCGAAATTGCTTTATCAGCAATTGAAATTGTAGGAGCAAGATATCCGCAATATTTGCAAAAAACAGTTGGAAAGTAATAATTGAAAATCTAGAATATTTGTATTATGTAAAAATAAAAAGCCACTCCATTGGGGTGGTTTTTTATTTAAATTTTAAGTAATCAAAAGTTTGACTTTTCTCATTTGGCCAAAATATTCATTATGGTAATTAAAACTTTCCTGATATTGTTCTGGTGTCATCCCATATAGAAAATAGTCTTGATTTGATGTATTTTTATTTGTTGAAACATCCTGATTTGGATGTTTTAAAACAGTAGTTTCAGTACTTTTAAATGACAGTTTTGGCAGTCCTGTCTTTTGGTTTAGATTTTCTTTTGGCATATTTTGGCTTTTAATTGATTCTTAATTGGTGTGAGTAGTTTTTTACGTAGATGTTTCGCTCACTAAAGAATTTATCCTTGCTATAGAGTTTTTATTTTCTGTAGCGACTTCTACAAGTGCAAGAAGAATATCATTTCTTAAAATGGTTTGATTTCTTACATTTCTAATCAAAGCTTTATTTGGCGATTTGTGCCCTTTTTTTACCAGCCAATCTACAGTTAGGTCAACATACGTGTACGGTAAATGTTCTTCTAAATATTTGTAAGCTTTTTCATTATGAGTTAGAGATTGTTCCTGCTTGTTATTTTTTGTTAATTTTGCCATAGATTTATTATTTATTAGTAAGTTTGCCAGCTATACAAATGTAAGAAAAATAATATATAAAGT